>JALTGP010000273.1 GCA_027076905.1 Campylobacteraceae bacterium
TTATAAAACAGATGTTGCTCTATATAAGGCAAAGCATAATGGGAGAAATAGAGTATACTCTTATGAGTTATCAAGTGATAAGCGTCTCTATCGTCAGAAATTAAAAGATATGATAGAGGATGATAAACTGGTCTGTTACTATCAACCCATAGTATCTCTTAGTGAGAATAAAATTATCCACTATGAGGCACTTTTACGTATTGAAGATGGTGGAAAAGTTATCTATCCTGATAAAATTTTACCAGATTTTGAAGATAGCTATTTTTATAGTCGTATTAGCATGAAAGTAATAGAGTTTAATATTAAAAAGTTAAGAGAAAACCCAAAGTTTAAAGTGAGTATTAATCTAAGCTCTGATGATCTATTAAATGACTCTATTGTTGGAATATTAATTAAAAATAAAGATATTGCAAATCGACTTCTAGTAGAGATACTAGAGAATAAGTTTATAGATTATAAAAAAATGGAACTGGTTATTCGGAAGTTAAGATTTTTTGGATATTCTATATGTATTGATGATTTTGGAACAGGGTATTCAAATTTTGACCATCTTCTTAATCTCTCTATTGATTATTTGAAATTAGATGGAAGTATGATTAAAAATATTCATAAAGATAATAGGGCTCATGGTATTATTGAAACGTTAACAGAGTTTTGTAGCAATAATAATATTAAGGTAATTGCAGAATATGTAGAGAATAAAGAGATTGTTGAGTTATTAAAAGAGTTTGGAGTAGATTACGGTCAAGGCTATTATTTCTCTAAGCCTCTTCCTTATGATACTTTTTATCCTCTATCTCAATAAATTAACTAGGTACGATACTCAGCATTAATCTTGACATATTCATAACTTAAATCACAGCCATAAGAGGTAAATTCACCTTCGCCTAGACCTATGTCACAAGTGACACGAAAGCTGTCATTTTTCATGATTTTATAGGCTTTGTCTTCTCGCTCTTTGTCTAACTCTCTCTGCTCATTTGAGTATATAAGAAGATTGTCATAGTGGATAGTAAGCTTGGTATCATCACAGTTAATCCCACTTGCACCAATAGTTGAAGCGATTCGTCCCCAGTTTGGGTCTTCTCCAAATAGGGCTGTTTTAACCAAAAGAGAGTTGCTAAGAGCCATACTAGCTCGTCTTGCCTCTTGCTCATTTTTTGCCCCTTTTACTTCAAAAGCCACAAGCTTGTTTGCCCCCTCTCCATCTTTGAGTATCATCATGGCGAGTTCAAAAGTTAGTTTGTTTAGGGCTTCTCTAAATGCCTCTTTGTTGTACGAGTTTGAGAGTTTGTTGGCTAAAAGCATAACGGTATCATTGGTTGAGGTGTCTCCATCTACGGATATTCTATTAAATGATTGCTCTGTAGCTGTAGTAAGAAGCTCCTCCATATCCTCTTTTGGAATATCAGCGTCAGTGGTGATAAAACAGAGCATAGTAGCCATAGCAGGGTTTATCATTCCTGCACCTTTACAGATGGCTGCGATATGAAATGAGCTACCGTCATCTAGGTCTATTTTGAAACATAACTCTTTTTTAAACGCATCAGTGGTCATAATGGCACGGGCTGTTTTCTCTGAATTTTTGGCATCAAAATTAAACTTATCAAAAGCACTTATTATCTTTTTTTGGTTAAGTCGATACCCTATGACTCCTGTTGAAGACATGATTGGATTGTGAATTGGTAGATGTGTTTTATTAAGCTCTTCAAAGATACTATTGATATCTTCAATCCCTTTAGCTCCTGTCATCGCGTTAGCATTTTTGGAATTCATGAGCAAAAAGTTGGTTTTAAAATCTTTGGGGTAGTTTTGATAATGTTTAAGTGGTGCTGCTTGAAATTTGTTGCTTGTAAATCGTGCAGTGATATCACATAGTGCCTCTGAACGGATAAAAGCGACATCTCCATCGACATCACTATCTTCTGAATTTTCAGGGTTAGTTTTCATTCCTACATTGACACCGTCACAGTAGAATCCTTTGACATTTGAAATGCCACCTTTTATTGAAAATAGATTAAACACTTTTCATCTCCTCTGGTTGTATTGTTTTTCGTATTAATTTTTTGGTTCTTTTTATGCCCTCTCCTGGACCAATTAGAAGAAGTTTACTCTCTGCTGTTATGATTGCTTCACCTTTTGGCATGGGGACAAATTTACCATCTTTGTGTCTTATTCCAATGATGGTAACATTGGCAATCTCTCTAAAATTTGCCTCTTTTATTTTTCTAAGTGTCAGCCATGAGGTCTTGCTTACTTTTGCCTCTTCCATATCCAAAGGAGTGTCTTGTTTATAGAGAAACTCTTGTAGGAGATTCTCCATATCAGGACGTATCGCCATAGCATTAATCCGTTGAGCCATAATGCTTGTAGGAGTTACTACTTTGTCTGCACCTAATTTTTTGAGTTTCTCCTCATCACTTGTGGAGTGTGCATTGGAGATAATAAGAAATGAACGCCTTCGTCCTATCTCTTTCTCATAGAGTCTTACAGATGCGATAGTGGCGATATTATCAGCGATATTATCAGCTAAGGTTATAATCCCTTTGGCAGAAGAGAGGTGAGATTTCAGTATCGCCTCTTCTGTGTGTGGTTCGCTCTGTACATAATAGGGGTATTGATATTTAATCGCCAACTTATCAAGCTCTTCGCTTGGGTCAATCACTACAAAAGGAATATGACTCTCTCGTAGGTGTTTGGTAACTTGGATAGTAAACTCATTATGATAACAGATAACATAGTGTTGTTTGAGTCGTGCTATATTATATAACATATTTCTCTCTTTTATTACTTTTTGTAGTGTACCTTTGTTTAAAACTTCCACTATAATACCAATTGCAGCCGAAAAGACCAAAAAACCAAAAATAATAAGTGAAATGGTAAAGATACGACCAGCATCAGAAATGTGTGCTATTTCCCCAAATCCAACTGTGGTAAATGTTATACCTGTTTGATATAGAGCATCAATAAATTTCATATCATCAATAAGCATATAACCAAGAGTTCCAAAGAACATTGTTAGAACAGTTAAAATAAGGGGGAGTCTAAAAGGTGCTAAGAGTACATATAACTCATCACCTAGAGTTATATGTGGTTTTACTGTTTCTCGCCAACCGAGAAACTTTTTAAGTCTATTTTGAGAAGACAAAATAGATTAAAAGAGAGGGCTTACGCCTCTACCGTTTCAGCCGTAGCTTCTGCTGCTTTTTTCTTCATTGTTCTAAGTGTTGATGCTGCAACTTTGATTTTCTTAGTTGTCCCATCTTCAAGTGTAATTTTTACACTTCTTAGGTTTGGAAGTTGTCTTCTTTTTGTTTTATTGTTTGCATGAGATACATTGTTTCCTACCAATGGACCTTTTCCTGTTACATCACATCTTCGTGCCATGTTATACCCTTTGTATTCAAAATAATTAATGTTTTTAAAGATACTAGTGATAGACCTTTAAAAAAGTTTCGCAATTATAGTGAAGTTTTACTTAAAAAACCGTCTTCCCCATTGAAAATTCTCCTTATAATACCCACTATCCAACCGACTCTGTACTACCTTACTTTTAGCAGAACTGGCATGAATAAACATATTTCGCCCCAAATATATACCTGTATGACTAATGCGTGAACTTTTTGGTGACCTAAAAAATATCAAATCACCCTCTTTTAGATTACTATAAGTGATTCTATCTCCTACCTCCGATTGTGCTTGTGCTGTTCTAGGAAGAGGGATACCACTCTTTTTATAGACAAATGTGGTAAACCCCGAGCAGTCAAATCTATCAGGACCTGTTGCTCCCCATTGATAGGTTTTACCCATCTGTGCAGTAGCTAAATTTAGAATACCATTAGCTTTAGGAGAGTTAGGGCTACTCTGTATCCACGGTTGTCCTGTAATCACCTCTGTAGGTCGATTTGAAGATGTTTGTTGTGTATGTTGAGCGTGTTGGCTTGGATTTTTATTATAAGGGTGATAACTATAGGTAGAGGGATATGTTCCATCAGCCTGTTTTGGCATACATCCATTGATAATAAAGATAGAAGTGAAAAGTGAGATAGCTTTTAATATATTTATTGAAGTTTTTGACATAATATAATCCTTAAGTTATTTAAAATTTAAGGATTATAGCATAAGGTTGTGAAGTTAAAAAGATGATGCGATTACATCATCCCTCCCATACCACCCATGTCAGGCATCTGTGGCATATTTGGAACAGCACTAGGTTCCTCTTTTATATCTGAAACCGTTGCTTCGGTTGTAAGCAGTAGAGATGAAACAGAAGTAGCATTAAGAAGTGCAACACGAGCAACTTTTAGTGGGTCAACAATCCCTGCTTCTAGCATATCAACATACTCACCAGTCGCTGCATTAAATCCAATGTTAGGATTCTCATTGCTCATCACCTTGTCAACCACAACACCTGCATCATACCCAGCATTGATAGCAATCTGTTTCATTGGAGCAGAGATGGCTCTTAGAATAATCTCAGCCCCTATAAGTTGGTCATCAACAAGCTCAATCTTAACTTTTGAACCTGCCTTAATCAAGGCAGAACCACCACCAATAACAATCCCCTCATCAACAGCAGCTTTGGTAGCCGATAGGGCATCATCAACTCTGTCTTTTTTCTCTTTCATTTCAGTCTCTGTAGAAGCACCTACTTTGATAACAGCCACACCACCCGAGAGTTTTGCAAGACGCTCTTGAAGCTTCTCTTTGTCATATTCACTGGTAGTTGTCTCCATCTGACCTTTGATTTCATTGACTCTAGCCTCTACATTTTCAGGGCTACCTTTTCCGTCAACAATTACAGTATTATCTTTGTCGATTACCACTTTAGAACACTGTCCAAGCTCTGCTAAAGTCGCTTTTTCAAGCGTAAGCCCAAGCTCATCAGTAATCAGTGTCGCACCTGTCAAAATAGCAATATCATTGAGCATCGCTTTTTTACGGTCACCAAACCCTGGGGCTTTAACAGCCGTGATATTTAGAACACCTTTAAGCTTATTAAGTACCAAAGTAGCCAACGCCTCACCCTCCAAATCATCAGCGATAATCAGAAGTGGTCGCCCTGTCTGTTGGATTTGCTCCAAGATAGGCACAAGGTCTTTAAGAGATGTGATTTTACTATCTGTCAAAAGAAGTAATGGGTTTTCAAGCTCACACGTCATCTTTTCAGAATTGGTCACAAAATAAGGAGAGAGATAACCACGGTCAAACTGCATACCCTCAACTACTTCAAGGTCATCTTCAATCCCTTTTGCTTCCTCTACTGTGATAACACCATCTTTACCCACACGCTCCATCGCCTCAGCAATAAGCTCACCAATGGTCTCATCTGAGTTAGCAGAAATAGTTGCCACCTGTGCAATCTCTTTTTTGTCTTGAACCTCTTGGCTCATTGCCTTTAGCTCTGCAATAATTAGTGTACAAGCCTTGTCCATACCACGTTTAATCTCAATCGGATTTGCTCCTGCTGTTACGTTTCGTAGACCCTCTTTAAAGATAGCATGAGCCAAAACAGTAGCAGTAGTAGTTCCATCACCTGCCTCATCAGCCGTGTTTGAAGCCACCTCTTTTACAAGTTGAGCTCCCATATTTTCCAGTGTATCACTAAGCTCAATCTCACGAGCCACAGAGACACCATCTTTGGTAATATGAGGTGCACCATATGAACGTTGAATAAGTACATTACGCCCACGAGGACCCATGGTTACTTTTACTGCGTCTGCCAGTTTACTAACCCCTGCAAAAAGTCCACTTCTAGCCGTATCTGAAAAAAATATCTCTTTTGCCATTATCTCATAACTCCTAATATATCTTCACTCTTCATGATAAGAAATGTAGTACCATTCATTGTCAACTCTGTTCCACCAAACTTTGGAAACACTACAGTATCCCCTTCAGTAATCCCATCTTCAATCGCATCTTTACCCACAGCGATAACTTTTCCCTGTAAAGGTTTCTCTTTTGCACTATCTGGGATAATAATCCCTGACGCAGTTGTATTTGTCTGCTCTTCTCTCTCGATAAGAACACGGTTACCTAATGGCTGAAATGACATTGGTTATCCTTTATTATATAAGATTTTATTTTCGGCATATTAATATAACTTTCTATAAATCTTGATTATTTTATGCTTTTTTAAAAGAAAGTGTGAAAAACTATTGACAAGAGCCTCTGTTTTAGCTAAAATTCCGTCTCTTCAAACAGATATAAAAGTGGTAAGGTAGCTCAGCTGGTTAGAGCGCTGGTCTCATAAGCCGGAGGTCGAGGGTTCGAGTCCCTCTCTTACTACCACCTAAAAACCCCCATAAAATAGAACTTTAAGATACTTGATTTTCACTGCGTACGCTTTTCGTACCGTTATCATTCAAGAATGTACCTCTCTCTTTTGTATCATTTTCCATATATTTACGGTAATACTTGTTAGTTGTTGTCATGGTTGCATGACCTAACATCTTTGCACTAACCCACTCAGCTTCCTCTCCATTGCTCAAAAAAATACTTGCAAATGAATGGCGAGTTAAGTAGAAAACCTTATGCTTAATGGAACATTGTTCAAGTAGTTTGTACCATTTTCTTCTAATGGTATCAAATCCCTTGAATGCTTCGCCCTTTTGTGTTATGAAGACAAATTCATTTTTTGAACTTATTCTATGCTGTTGGTCAAGTAATG
>JALTGP010000274.1 GCA_027076905.1 Campylobacteraceae bacterium
CTTTCCATCACTCCAACAACAACATTTTCCAAACGCTCAAGACGATGAGCCAGGTATTGTAGATTTTTAGATTTCCCCAGTCCCGGCTCACCACACATTAGAGCGAAGCCGCCGTCCATTACCAGGTTCTCGATCTGAAAAAGGAATGTGTCAATGGATGGTGCAGGCCACAAGGATTCCACCGGGATATTGGGGAGAAACGGGTTCCATTTCAGGCCAAACAGAGCAAGGAGGTGCTTATTGTTCATTGCTGTCCCCCCTCATCTTGTGGAAGATAGGCAGGAGGGAGGCCGGTGGCAGCATACTCTTCTAATAACTGCCGCAACAATGGCGGATAAGGGTCAGCATTTTTATCTGCCACAGGAATATCTTCCGGCATGGGAGTAATGGTACGCCTCAAGCCATCTGCATTCTTGATTTTATCCTGCGGGTAAATCTTAGCCAGCAAGGTAGAATCTCTTTCGTCAACCAGCCAGGCTCTGCTAAGATCCCAGCTTTGATAGCGAATATGGAGTCGAGTGAAGTGGCGAAAGCGGGATGGCACCTCGAATCTGATCCCCTTTATTTGCAAAGTGCCATCACTTCTTCGCTGAACACGGCTTTCCTGTGCAGTAAAGGAGAATGACATTATTTCACTTGCAGGAGATGGGCGTGAAGAGTCAGGGCCTTCGAGCATTTTGTTCACTGGTGAATTGTTGATTTCTGTATGTCGTTTCCGGTTGTACTCAATCTCCGACCAGGCCTGTGTAGTACGATTTAAGATCTCAAGCGTTAACGGTTCAACTCGGGAAAGCATGGACATCAATCGTCCTTCCAACTGGCCCCAGAAGGATTCCTGCTTGCCATTTTGATAGGGGCTATATGGCAGAGTTCGATCATGCTTAATACTTAGAGCCAGCAAGCCGTTTGTTGTCTCATGGGCAAGCATTGCCGCACCATTATCTGTCATAAGACTTCGTGGCAATCCTCTTTTCATGAAGGCCTGTACAAGACCATGCTGCAGAATCTCTGCCGTCTCTTGCAGATACCACTGAATATGGCAACAAAGGCGGGAACGATCGTCAAGTATGCAGAGGGCAATAGGTGTGTGCCATTCCCCATGACTATCTGTTACCCTGAGTTTCCCTTTGTGGAAGTCCAGATGCCAGAGCCCGTGTACATGGGAGACATCATAGCCTCGCACTTCCCGCTGCTCCAGGTGATCTGCTGCTTTTTTCTGACCACGAGTTTTGTTTCGAGGCGATTTCTTTTTATACCACCCCCGCTCTTTCATACGCCTGCGGACGCTTGCATAGGAAGGGATATGGCCAAGATCAGGTTTTTCCTTAATCAGGGCAACAAGATTGTCTGCATGAAGCCTGTAGCTCCAATGAGGAAAGCTGCAGTACTGTGTTCCAAGTTCTGTGAGTAATTCTGTGGATAAAGCGCTCCTCTGGCCCAGATCGGAACGAGGCTTTCGACCCAGCACGCCAACAGGGTCGTTACCATTTAATGCCTTGTAATACCAGCGTTCAATGGTCGATGCACCAAAGGTAACCTGGGTGTTCTGGGTGGGGTGCTGATAGATGCGGCTGGCAAGGGCTTTTAACTCTTTACCAAGCTCTCCAGGTTCTGGTGGGCTTGCAAGCAGTCCGCCTATTATGGAAAAGCGAAACTGTGCCCAGGAATGTAACCGGGACTGGCTATTCTTGATCATTCTATGGCTCCTGTCTGGATTATGAGCTCTTCATTGTGAAGATCTGCTCTTTTTCTGACAAAAACCAATTTATAAGACTGGGAGGAAACGAAAAGTCCCCATCTTTTGCGGGGAATTAGTTCCCCATCACTTTACGGGGAGCAAACCTGTTGCAAGTAACCGGAGAGTGTAGACGACAGCCTCCTCTTTTGTTTGGGAATGTTGGAGGAAGTAACCAGTCAGAGATCCAGGTAAATTACAGTTCTGAACTGTTGAAACGATGAGGCCTCGCGCCGTTTTCCAAAGAGTACTTCTTGGGAATATATCACGGAAATATTGCAGCCATCTGTTAATGCTTTGCCGACTCACTCCAATCATACGCATAAGGCTGGCTTTGCTATATTCTCGAGGTTTGTTCTGACGGAGTGTTAATAAAATCAGAATGACAACTCTGAAATATACTTTTCTATCCATGAAAAGTGTGGAGGGCGGGAGAGTTCTG
>JALTGP010000275.1 GCA_027076905.1 Campylobacteraceae bacterium
AAACGCCAATAAGTCCTTTGCCATTTAGCATCATTATCACTCCGATGCTTATTATCTGTCAAAGCCAACTGCTGTGCTAATCGTATATTTGAAAGAATTGTCTCTGAAGCCTCTTGTTTCAAGTCTCTATCCATACGACCCATAGCCAAAGAGGCTAAGATACCTAAAATGATAATAACAAAAACAAGTTCTATAAGTGTAAATGCAGATTTATTTTTCAAAAGAATAACCTTAATATAATTTTTTTTTACAAATTATATCATATAATTAAAAATATTTTAATTATATATTTTTTTTTAGGCTATTTTAGGAGGAGTAAGGTTTGAGAAATTGAGGTTTTAGAGAATATTAATACACTGAACCTCTAGTTTTCTGTCTATATTCATCAATATAAACTTATCATCTTTTTTTATTTTACTTAAACTAACCCGTTTTCCATCAAGCAGAACCTCTGCCCACCCATCTTTTAGTTTTAATTTTGGGTCATAAAAGTTTATTTTCTCTTGTAGAGATAGAAGGCTTTGAGATTTTAAAACCAAAGCATACTCAAGGTTCTCTTTTAACTGCTGTGGCAAAGATATAAGTTTGGTTTCAAACTGAGAAAGCTTGTATGCCATTACTCGATTAAACTCCTCTTCTAAATTTATAAACTCCTTTTCAACAATTGCTATTTTACGAGAGATAGATTGGCGTTGAAACTCTTCAATAAGTGCATTTAGCTGTTTCCCTTTTATTCCTACTATCTGTTTTAGGGTACGGTTATAACGCTCTTGCATCTCGCTTATGGTATAGAGTACCTCGTTTTGGTCAGGAAGTATCATATCTATTGCAGAAGATGGAGTTGGACTTCTTAGGTCAGCTACAAAATCAGATATCTGTACATCCACCTCATGCCCTACGGCACTTACCACAAAGGTATTTAAATTATAGATAGCATCAGCAATTATCTCTTCATTAAATGCCCATAAATCTTCTTTGCTTCCACCACCACGACCTACCACAATTGCATCACATCCAAGTCTGTCAGCAAATATCAACGCTTCTGCTATTTGAGGAGCTGATTTATCTCCTTGCACTAAGGTATCTATCACCACCACCTCTAACAGTCGCCATCGTTTTTCAATAATTTTAAGCATATCTTGCAATGCTGCACTTTTACTAGCAGTCACAAGTGCCAGTTTTTTTATATATTTAGGTTGTGCCTTTTTATGAGTAGGGTCAAAGTAGCCTTTTCTCTGAAGCTTCTCTTTGAGCTGTTCATACGCCAATGCCAATGCTCCTTGACCAAAAGGCTCAATACTTACCGTAATCAATTGATACTCACCACGGGGGGTATAAACCGAGATAGAGCCATTGACTATCACCTGTTGACCTCGTTCCAGACGAAACTTCATACGTGATGCATTGGAGCGAAACATTACACATTTGATACTCGAATTTTTGTCTTTTATCGAAAAATAGATATGCCCTGAGTTATGATAAGTAATAGAAGAGACCTCTCCCTCCACCAAGATATGCATAAAGGTACTCTCCAAAATAGATTTAATTTTAATATTTAGTGAACTAACACTCATTGTTTGTGACATCTATGCTACTCTCTTTCCCAAGGGGGTAAATTCTCTTTTTGACGATAAAATCGCACCAAATGATCCAACTTCTCTTTGTCTATCTCCACCGCTTCTCCTCTTTGTCTTGAATAAAGAAGCCGTACCATCTTCTCTGCCTCTGCACTTTCATTCATATGTGGATACAGAAGAAGCAATGCCTCATCAACTCCCACTTTATTCTTGTTCTTTAGAAGTTTTATATCTTTTAATAAAAAAAGATATGGTCGCAACATCACTCCTATGATTCCACCAACAAAAAAACTTAAAAGAAGCATCATATAAGGTGGTACGTTCCAAATAATATTGGTTTGACACTCTTCTACTGAACCAATATTATTAGAGGAAGCCATATCAACACTATTTTTAGTATAAACAGTTGGGGAGGCAGAGGAGTTAGACCCTCCCTCTATTGTAATATTATAGGCTTTGGTCGTCAAAGTTTTTAACATTTTCGTATGATAATCATAAATAATAATCTCTTTAGATGGAATTTCAAAATCATGGTCAGAGATAAAAACATAACTTTTACTATAACTGGAAAAGAGCTTATTCTTAATTAAGTGACTCTCAATCTTAGCATCATCACTGTAGATAGTAACTCCTGAAATATTAAAGGATATCCCTTCAAAATCTTCTAAACTCCCCTCTCCTTCTATCTTAAATTTTAGATGAATAGGCTTATTTACCTCTATCTTCTGTTTATCCACACCCTCTTTTATTCGATAAATTCCAATAGCATTAAAATGTTCTAATGATTTTTTTGCCTTAATTGTCAACGCTGAAGAGTAGGTAGAACTCCATGTAGGTGTAGATGAAAACCACCCACCTGATTGACCTTTTACTACCCTTTGTGCTACTTTAACCCTAGCAGGGGCAATGGTCAAATTACCCTCCTCTTTTGCAATCAAGAGATAGGTGAGTTTTTTTACCGTATAACTGCCATCCTTATAACTCTTTTCACCCCCAATTCTCTTAGAAAAAAACGCTTTAAATGGTGGCTTTTTATAATCAATACTAACCACATCTACATCTGTTTTTTGCTTAAAAAAGACATTTACCACAAGTGGTTCTCCCACCATTACACGATCTTTTGTACTGTTCATCTCTATGAGAAATTGGCTCTCCTCTTCTCTTTTTGGTTTGCTCGTAACAATACTTATATCAATTGATTTAGTAGATTTAAGCTCTTTATCTATCATCATCTGAAATGCAGGAATAGTCAAATTAGTAGTAGGTCTAAATTCCAATATCAAAATAGAGGTCTGCTCCATCACAACTTTTCCTTCGACTGTCAAGATTCTTGTTTTCATACTTCGATTACTTCCCAATACCTTTGCCCCACCAATTCGTGGAATATTTGGCAAGGTATCAAACTCCTCACCCACAATAGTAATAGTCAAAAGAACAGACTCACCTTTTAAAATCTCTTTGGATGCCACATGAGAAGTAATTTTTCCAGCATACAGCACAGTAAGGTTAAGATAGAGTAAAAACAGTATACTACCAAGGGTTTTTATCATCTCTATCTCCTCTATTTTTAGGTGATGCTTGATACATCATTGTTGGCATCTTTTTATCATTTAGCTTTTTCATCAAACGTTTCAACTCTTTTTGGGTCAACTTCTCTTCTTGTGTCATTTTATCTTGTTTTTCTTTTTTCTTCCCATCCTGAGCATTATCTCTATTTGATTTCTTACGCTTGTCACTCTCTTTATCTTGTCCCTTTTTTTTATCCTGTTTTTGTTTATCTTTTTTATCCTGTTCTTTTTTGTCTTTATTTTTTTTCTCTTCCTCTTGCTTCTTCTTATCTTTTTTCCTCTTCTCTTCATCCTCTTTTTTCTTATCTTTATCCTTTTTGTTCTTTTTCTCTTGCTCTTTTCTCTTTTTTTCCTTTTTTTTCCTCTTGGCTAACTCAAGGTTAAACTTAGTATCTTTATCCTCTCGTACCACTAGTGAAGACTCATAACTCTCTATCGCCCTATCCCACTCTTTTTTCTTAAAATAGATATTTCCAATATTATACTGACGTGTTGCCTCATCTACCCCTTTTGCTTTAGCATAAGAGAGCAAAGCAGTATCATAATCCCCTGATTTATACTCTGCATTAGCTCTATTATAATTCACAGATGGGTCATCTTTTTCCAAAGAGTTAAAGAGTTTTATACTTTTGTTATAATCTCCTAAACCATAAGCTCTATTTGCTTTGTGAATAGTTTGAAAAGGGAATATATTGTCTAGGTCGGCTAAGAGGGTTAGGGGTAATAGTAGCAGTGATAATAGTATTTTAAACATTTTTTTCCTTATTTTTTAATTATGTATTTTTATTTTTAGAAATGTTTTCTCATACTCAAAGTATATTTTTTTGTCTTTTTAAACTAGGGTATTCATAGTTTCATCCACACAACTCATAACAAATCCTACATACTCTCAGGTATCACCTTTTTAACTTCACAAAGCTCACTAAATTCCAGTTAATACTCCAAAAGCAAAGCCAATTTTAAAAATGACTCCAACAAAATCTAACCAAATCCTTAAAAATGTTTATAAGTGACCCAAGGCTAACACCTAAACAAGAGGTAAAAAAGATAACATTTGATTCCTCTTTTAAATTATTATATCTTTAAATTAATTACGCTATCAAAACCTTCATCCCCAATCTTTAATATATTATTAAAAAAAACCTCACTAATAATAGTTTGTGGATAGTTCCAGTCTCTACCAAACTTTTTTGTTTCCCTATTTTCGGCTATTGCTTTTTCACTTCTTCTTAATATAGTTCCAGCAATCGTATTAACAGCATGTTTTTTAGAAACATGACTATTTTTGTAAAAATCTGACGCATTAATTGATGCACCCCATATAAAATTATAAACTTGTGATATAGAAAACTCTTTTAATGCTTCCTTTATAGACGAAATGGTTTTTTCACCTATATGATTTTTTGGTAAATTATACTCTTCCATTCTAGCATAGAGAAACTCTACACACTCATACAAACCAATTTCAAGCCAAAGTTCTAACTTTAACTCTTCATCAATATTCTCTTCAACATTTAGATGCAATAAATTTTCTATTTTAATATCATCTTCATCTTGACTCACATTAAGTCGAAACACTGTGTCAAATAGACGGCATTGTTCAATCTCATCATTATTAAAAACAAGACTATCTACTGGAGTATTAGGTGAAAATATTATAATTTTTCGACTTCTTAAATATGAGATAATTTTCCCTCTAAACTCTTCGGTTGGGGCTAAAGTCAATAGAACACTGGATAATGATTTTATATCTGTTAAATCTTCTGATAGTGCAGTTCTAAGCAAAGCACTAATATATAATTTATCTCTTATATCTAACTCTTCTATATCTATAGGCATATTTTTGTCATATAAATACTCTTCCATCAAAATATTTTTATTTATATTATCTATGATTTCTCTCTCTTGTTCTCTTATCTCTTGCTCTTTATTTTTTCTATCTATACAAGCTTCACATTTACAATAAGTATCATTAAGAGTGTGTTTACATTCTTGACAAAAAATAATTTCTTTAGAGACAGATGATTTACTCTTTCTATGTGAAAACATCGGAATATTACAAAATGGACATAACTCATTATTATGGGTTTTCATTGGAAAGGTTTTTAACAAAAATGAGCTTTGTATATCAATATTATACTCTTTTAGTAAAATGCTATTTTTATCACCGTTATAATATCTTTCTATTAATATTTCAATTTCTTCATCCGTTAAATGTGCTAATTTATTTTGATATTGATTTTTCAAAAATATCCTTTTTCTTTTTTTTGCTAAATTATGTTTTTCAACCTAAAATCCTCTTTATCAATTGTATTTAAAATCACCTCAGATATACATTTAAGAGTTTGACTATTAAAACCAATAGCCCAAAAATATATTCTATTTTTTATTTATAGGTACTATTTACCTTCAAAACTTTTCTATCATATTTTACCATATTAGCTCTTTCTCCTCCACGGCAAAGAGGTAAACCCCAATAACAAAAAGAGAATTGCCACACCAAGAGGGTAATAGAAATACTCCTTTCTATCATGAATAATCACTTCTCCTTGCTCTTTGTTTTGATGGTTTGACTTAATAATCTCTACTAATTTTTTAATCCCCTCATCTCCTGTAGTGGATATCATAAATGCTCCACTATTCTCAATAGCAACATCCCCCAAAGTATCATTTCTCTGTGTTATTGCGATTTTACCTTGATAGTTTACAGGTTTTCCATCGACATCAAGCACTGGTGAACCCTCTTTTGTTCCTATCAACACCACATAGAGTGATATCTTCTCATCTTTAATAATCTTGGCAAACTCTGCAATATCTGTTTTCTCTCCTCCATCAGAAAAGAGTATCAATATTTTTGTTTTTTTATCTTTGAGTAGTTCTGCTGAAAAATTTGCCAATGTGCTGAAGTCAGTCGAAGCCATATTGATGTACTTATCACTAACCCCCTCTACCATCTGTTTAAGCGTAACTTTATCTGAGGAGAACGGGGCGATGGCAAAAGCTGAGTGTGAAAAACCCACAATAAAGAGTTCATCCGTGGGCATGAAGTCAAAAAGTCTCATCATCTTCTTTTTGGCAAACTCCAAACGACTAGGATAGATATCTTGTGAACGCATAGAGCCTGAAATATCTAGGGCTACTACGGCTGTTAGCCCCTCTAGTTGTACTACTTTATCACCATGGTCAATCACGGGTCTTCCCATCGCCATAATCATAAAAAATAGAGAGAGTATCAACATAAAATTACGTATTTTTAAAGGTAAAGCATCATCTCCCCTACTTAATCTTTGGAGTACCTCTTCATCAAAAATCTGTAAAAAATTATCTTTGTGTGTCAAAATCAGATACCCAAAAAGTATCAAAGGAATAAACATTACCCAAAAAAATGTTAGATTTAGAAATATCACGCTCATCCCCTCATATTTCTAAAATAGATAAACAGCAACAGAGACAAAAGACCAACAAAGAGTGGATAGATATAGAGATAGGTCACGTTAACATAGACTTTTGCCTCTATTTTTGATGCCTCTAATTCATCTATCTCTTGATAAATATCACTTAGTGTTTGGGCATCACTTGCACCAAATGCCTCTCCATCTCCTGCTTTTGCCAACTCTTGAAGATACTTACCATCATAATCCCTACTTGTACCTATCCCTATGGTATATAGTGTCACAGGACTTTTTTCTACCAAACTTTTTACCTCTTCTAAGGGGACTTTGCTCATATTATCTATCCCATCGGTGAGTAAAATAGCGATTTTTGATTTTGCCTTTGAGTGAGATAGCATATTGTAAGTCTGAACCAATGAATCATTAATTGCTGTTCTCTTTCCTGCTACCCCCATGCGTTGCATCCCTATGATTTGTTGTAAAAACTTCGTCTCAAAAGTCAAAGGAGAGGCGACAAAGGCAATATCTGCAAACGTTACCAATCCGATTCGGTCATTCTCTCGACTTGCCACAAAATCACTAGCAACCTCTTGGACAACGGTAAACTTATTTTTTTTCATATCTTTGGCATCAAAACGTGCCTGTTTCATTGATTCACTGCTATCAATAATCAGTACAATATCCCGCCCATCACGTTTTGAATTGGTATACTCTTGTGTAAATACAGGCGAGGCTATTGCTACAATAGTAGCCAAAATACTCAACCACTTAAGCCAAACAACCAACGAACTCTTTTTTGCTTTATCGGCTAGAAGTAGCTCCATATGAGGAAAATAGATGCTTCTCCCTTTGACTTTACAAAATCTTGCACAGAGCAAAAAAAGGAGAATAAGGACAAAGAGCCAAGGGAATTCAAAACTAAATTGCTTCATCAAGGACATGTACCAAGAGGTTATATTGTCGAAGTGTATCGCTATCTACGGTTGGAACATTTTTTTTATATTTGTAGGCATCAAGCATGGGAACCAGTTGAGAGTAAATCTCTTTGGTTCTAGGCTCTACGCAGAGTAGTCTCCCCAAATAGGTCACCTCATAAGCTGCTTTTTTAGAATCACTCCACTCAATATTTTTAAACTCTTCAAAATAAATTTTTTGCATATCTATCTTTTTATTGCTCCAGACCTTTTGTACCAACAAAACAACTGCTATCAGTGCAAAAATCAAAGCAACACTCAACCCACCGATAAGAAGCTCATAGCTGTTATCAGGTATCTCTAAAAGTGGTTTTATATCTCTTATCTCATCATTCATATTCCATACCCCTTCTCATCTGCGACCAGCAAAAAGACGTGTCAGTTTCAAAAACGGCTCTTCATCGGTGTAAATTTTTGTAAAACGAATGTTGTTTTTTTTGAAATGTGCGTAAAGTTTTGCATCATTTTGAGCCAACGCTTTGGTATAGGTATCTAACTCTTTAGCTCCAATATTTCCCTCAAATACTCTACTACTTTCCATATCCATCACCCGTAGATATCCTAACTCTTTAGGATTCTCTTCAAACTTATCTCGTATTATTATAACCACAATATCATGTTTTTTACTCAGCAGTGTCAAATCCACATCCCCCACAAAATCGGAGAGAATAAAAAGAAAAGATTTTCTCTTAAGACGTTTAAATATCACATCAGCAAACAGTATATGGTCACTTTTTTTATCAAGTACCTCAAAATTGTCCATTCTATTAAGGATATCCTCTATGGCAAAAAACTTTTTATTGGGACGACTCATATCATAGAGCTTATCTGCAAAGATAAGATTGGAAAAGAGGTCACCATTTTTCATCGCAGAAAAGCCAATAGAGGCAACCAACTCACACATCACCTCTGATTTTTGTCTAACTGTACCAAAATAGGTTGAACCACCCATCATCACAGCAGTCACCACATTCAACTCTCGCTCCTCTTGATAGATACGAATATAAGGTTTCCCTAGCTTTGCTGTGGTTTTCCAATCTATCTTACGGATATCATCCCCATAGACATACTCTCGAAGCTCCGAAAATTCAAACCCCTCCCCTTGAAAAAGCGAAGGGTTGTTACCCAGCATATCTCCAAAAACTTGTTTTTTGGTTTTTAAAAGAATTTTTTTGATTTTACTGTTCATATTTCATAATCCATAACTATTTATTTGCTTTTATGGAATATCCACAGCCGTCAAAACTCTATCAATAATGACATCTTGGGTCACCCCAATCGCCTCAGCTTCATAACTCAAAATAATACGATGTCGCAAAATATTCTTTGCTATATATGCAACATCAACAGGAGAGACATAGTCACCTCCACGCAGATACGCCACTGCTCTGGATGCTTTATATAAATCAATACTTGCCCGTGGACTCGCCCCAAACTGAATATATGGAGCAACCACTTCCATCCCATAATCATTTGGGTTTCTAGTAGCAAAAATTAACTCAATAATATACTTCTCAACCTCTTCATCCATATGAATATCCATCGCCTCTTTACGAATACGCTCCAAATCAAGTAGTGTTGCCACTTGATTTATCCTACCAAAGCCATTGTTTGCTACCCGTCTGGCTATCTCTAGCTCCTCCTCTTTAGTATTGTAGCTCACCACTATCTTCATCAAAAATCTATCAAGCTGTGCCTCAGGTAACTCATACGCCCCCTCTTGCTCTACAGGATTTTGTGTCGCCATAACCAAAAAAGGCAAGTCAATCTTGAAGGTTTCATCTCCAATCGTAACTTGTCGCTCTTGCATCACCTCCAAGAGTGCCGATTGAACCTTGGCAGGAGCTCTATTTATCTCATCTGCCAAAAGAAGATTGGTAAATACGGGACCTTGTTTTATCTTAAAAGTATTATTGGAAGGGTCATATATCTCTGTCCCAATAATATCCGATGGGAGAAGGTCAGGGGTAAACTGTACCCGTTTAAAATCAAGCCCCAATGAACCTGCCAGTGCATTAACTGCTGTTGTTTTTGCCAACCCAGGCACACCCTCCAGAAGTATATGACCACGGGTCAATAGCCCAATCAAAAGACCATCAATCAACTTCTCTTGACCCACAATAACTTTTGATATTTCACTTTTGATATTTTCAACAATTGGATTCAATCGAAACTCCTAAAAAGATAGTTAGGAATATAAATTAAATAAGTGCCAATTTTCATAGGTAAATAAATGAATAGATTTAGCTATAGTTTGACGCAGGACTACTCCCAGTAATTTAAGGAAAACTAGAGTTAAAAATATTCCTTTAGTTGCCTTTGAAATTTGGTAGTTATTTAATTTATATTCCTTAGTAGAATAACTTTTGCTATTTTACTGACTTGGAATTAATGCGTGGTTAATCCCAATTTTTTTAAAATCAATAATCTTTCCAATACGCTCTTCATGCCCAAAAAGCCACCTACAAAAGCTGTTTATCTAAATTATTAGAGAGTTTCTCCTGCAAATGGGAGCAAGGCACTAGCCCATGTCAAACCACCACCAAAAGTATCAAGAAGCATTAGTTCACCCTTTTTGAGTCGTCCTGATTCGTAGATATCATTGATTGCCATTGGAATGGAGGCAGCGGAGGTATTTCCGTATTTTTCTACGGTTAATACCACCTGTTTTTCATCCATTTTTAGAGCATCTCCAACAGCTTTGATAATCCGATAGTTCGCTTGGTGTGGGATAAAATGTGGTATCTCTTTGGAGTCTATTTTATTTTTAAAGAGAATATCTTTGACATCTTTGGTAAGCGTTCTAACGGCTAGTTTAAAGGTCTCATTTCCTTTCATCTGTACAAAATTTAGACCCTCATCTATCACCTGCTGTGATACAGGGTGAATTGAACCTGGTGCTGGAGTAACTAAAAAATCAGCATAAGAGCCATCGGCACTGGCATGAATATCAATTATAGATTCTGACTTATCATTAGTTGCTGAGATGACCGCAGCCCCTGCACCATCTCCAAAAAGAATACAGGTGGTTCTGTCGGTATAGTCCACAATAGAGGAGAACTTCTCAGCCCCCACAATTAAGACGTGCTTTTTCATCCCTGATTCTACAAACGCTTTTGCCACAGAGAGAGCATAGACAAATCCACTACACGCAGCACTTATATCAAATGCTTGTACGTTATAGATGCCAAGTTTATCTGAGATAACACACGCCGTAGAGGGCATATTGAAGTAGTCAGGTGTGACTGTAGCACACACCACCAAATCAATATCTGAGTGTTCAAGCCCTGCCCTTTTTATTGCCAAAGAGGATGCTTTGACCCCCATGTCACTTGTATACTCATCATCAGAAGCGATTCGTCTCTGCGAGATACCTGTGCGTTTTAAAATCCACTCATCCGTGGTATCTACCATCTTTTCTAAATCAGCATTACTCAATACTTTAGATGGAGCATACGCCCCTATCGCATGAAACTTTGCGTACATATCTTCCCCTATGCGTTATTTTTAGTAAGTAACTCTTCTATCGCCTCGTTTACGTTCTTATCATTGTAGTCTATGGCTTGAAAAATAGCGTTTTTAATCGCTTTTGCATTACTTTTTCCGTGAGATATAATAGCACAACCCTTAACACCAAGTAAAGGTGCACCACCATATTCTGCATAATCTACCTTCTCTTTAAGCTTTTTAAAGACTTTTTTCTTCATCATAAATGCCCCAATCTTCGCAGGGATAGATTTTCGTATTTGTGTTTTCATCAAATCAAAAACAGTAGAGACAACACCCTCACTGGCTTTGAGGACAATGTTACCCGTATAACCATCACAAACAACCACATCAACAGAACCATTGAAAATATCAGAACCCTCAACATTCCCTTTGAACCCTGGAACATTTTCCATCAACTTAAATGCCTCTTTGGTGAGTGCATTTCCTTTGCTATCCTCTTCTCCATTGGACAAAAGCCCCACTTTTGGACGACGAAGATTTAATACTTTTTTAGCATAAACCTCTCCCATAATGGCAAACTCATAAAGATTTTTTGCTGTACAGTCTGTCACCGCACCCACATCCAAAAGAAGTGTTTTAGCACCTATTAGCTTATTGGGCATAAGTGTCGCTAAGGCTGGTTTTGAGATATGAGGTAATCTTCCAATACGAAGTGTTGCTAAGGTCATTGTAGCACCTGAGTGTCCTGCTGAAACCACAGCATCTGCTTTTCCATCTCGCACCAACTCTACTGCCATATAGATAGTAGACTCTTTTCTCTTCAACGCTTGTGTCGCTTGGTCACTCATCGAAAAAACATCAGAAGATTGAACAATCTCTAACTTATCAAGATAATACTCTGGAAGGATTGAGGTAATTTGTTCTCTGTCTCCTACAAGTATAGGAAAAAACTGTCTTTCATCAAGTGCTTGGATAACACCTTCAATAATAGGCTCGGGACCAAAGTCCCCACCCATTGCATCAATAGCAATTCTAATCATAAAATTTACTACTACACTTCTTTGGTTGTCTTATATTCACCAGTTGTCATATTCATATGGTGAGGCATTCTCCATGTACCATCTGCATCTTTTACAGGTCTTGGTAATGTCAACTTATAGTGTGTTCTTCTCTTTGCTGATCTGGTTTTACTCACTCGTCTCTTAGGTACTGCCATGGTATATTCCTTTGTTTCTTAATTTTTTTATCTAAAACTCTTTTTCGAACTCTTCTGTATCATCTTCACAACTTTTACAGTTGTGATATGAGTTTTTTATGGAGGATATTTCGCTTTGAACTATAAACTCAAGGTCGATCACCCCATCAATAAATTCGATTATATCTAAATCATCTTCAGTCTCGATAACTTCATCACTTAAAGTAAAACGTAGAGAATCGCTCATATCATATTGATACAGCTCACCACATCTATCACACGCCACTTCCGTAGCACCTTTAAGCTCTCCTTCTAAACGAACCCGATGATAACCGCTCTTGATCAAAACTCCCTGAAGAGCCACACCATTAACCTCTAAATCAAAAGGCTTTGGACTTTGACCAATCTTATCAAAAACTATTCTCATAGCTTATTAACCTTATACAATCTCTCTTTGTGCAAAGAAGAAGTTAATCTCATTAACTGCATTCTCTACTGAGTCAGAACCATGTACCGCATTAGCATCAATACTCTCTGCAAAATCAGCTCTAATAGTTCCTGATTCTGCTTCTGCTGGGTTGGTTGCACCCATTAGGTCTCTGTTTGTCTGCATTGCATTTTCACCTTCAAGTACAGTTACAACAACTGGACCAGAAATCATAAACTCTACAAGGTCTTTAAAAAAAGGACGCTCTGCATGAATAGCGTAAAATGCTTCTGCATCTGCTTGAGATAGTTGAATCTTCTTTGTTGCTGCAATTTTAAGGTTTGCTCCTTCAAATCTAGCAAGAATTTGTCCAACTACATTTTTAGCTACTGCGTCTGGTTTGATGATTGATAATGTTTGTTCCACGATTTTCTCCATAAATTAGTGTTACAATAGTTGCACACTATGGGTGTATTTTGAGATGGGATTATATCAGAACAGAATTAAAAAAAGATTTTTTTGTAAAGTTGAGGAGAAATAAGAATAAAAAAGTTACAAACCATGGCAAAATACCAATGGTTTGTAAAAATAGAGACTAGTCTTCGACTACATCTGTACCTGGGGCACCTCTATCTGCATGAAGGGTTAAACCCTCTTTTGGTTCATCCCATACAATACACTCTTCTGTAGGACACGCTTCAGCACATGCTGGAGTATCAAAGTGATCTACACACTCAACACATTTATCATCGTATACATAGTAAATCTCTTCTCCCGTTGGGTTATCATCTTCATCTACGATTGCTTCTGTAGGACATTCGTCAATACAAGCCGCACAGTTAATACATGTGTCTAAAATTTTTACTGCCATTTTATTTCCTTTATTTTTGGTTATCAAACTATAGCAAAAGTAGCTTAAGCACTTCTTTAATATTATCTATTAAAAGTCACATTTTTAGATAGTTTATAATTTCTGTAACTCGGTTGGTCTCTTCCCAGCTAAAGCCCATCTTTTCACGACCAAAATGACCATAGGAAGCTGTTTTTTTATAGATAGGTCTCAATAGATTAAGCTCTTTTATAATTCCTGCAGGAGAGAGATCAAAAAGTTTTCTAATACATGTTTCAATTTGTAACTCATTAAAATCAGACGTACCATGAGTATCTACCATTATAGAAACAGGTTGCACCACCCCTATCGCATATGCCAACTGAATGGTTACTCTCTTAGCTATCTTAGCTGAAACCAAATTTTTTGCCACATACCTAGCTGCATAAGCACCTGAACGGTCAACCTTAGTAGGGTCTTTTCCTGAAAATGCCCCACCTCCATGAGAACAAGAACCTCCATAGGTATCAACCATAATTTTGCGACCTGTCAATCCTGCATCCCCCTGAGGCCCACCAATCACAAATCTTCCCGTGGGATTAATATGGTAAGTAATATCATCATGGAGATACTCTTTAGGAATCACCTCCTCTATCACCTCAGTAATAACAGCTTCACGCAAAATCTCTTGTGAAACATCATCGTTGTGCTGTGTGGAGACCACCACGGTATCTATTGCTACAGGTATTCCATCCACATACTTCACACTCACCTGTGCTTTTCCATCAGGTCGTAAAAACGGCAATGTACCATTTTTTCGTACCTCTGCCAGTTTTGCAGTAATCTTATGTGCCAATAAAATAGGAAGAGGCATCAATTCAGGAGTCTCTGAACAAGCATATCCAAACATAATCCCTTGGTCTCCTGCTCCAAGTTCTCCACTCTCTTGGTCAACACCTTGGTTCACATCACTGCTCTGCTCTCCAATTCCATTGAGTATCCCTGCACTTCGGTAGTCAAAACCAAAAGAAGCATTGGTATACCCAATCTCACGAATCACTTCTCGTGCTATCTCTTGCATCGGTGCATAGGTCTCTGTTTTTAGCTCCCCTGCAATCACACAAAAGCCATTACTAACAAGTGTCTCCACAGCCACCCGTGCTGTAGGGTCTCGCTCTATAATATAATCTAAAATTGCATCACTTATCTGATCAGCCATCTTATCGGGGTGACCCTCTGTTACTGATTCACTGGTGAATATGTACTCTTTTGGCATATATTTTAATCCTAAAATTTTCCGAAAGTATACACAGTTTACACTAATTAACAAAATTAGAATCACCCCCTTCCTCAAATTATTCCGATTTTCATCAAGAAGTTCCAAAAACTCCTTGTTTTATTTGGCATCCTTTATAAATAGTTTACAATTTTTTAGAAATTGGAGACTTTAGTCCCAAATAAACGGTTAGTAAGGCTAAAGCTATCGGTTCCAAAGTGCAAACTACTTTTCATGAAACATGAAGGATGCTAGAAATAGTGGCTATAATTGCGAAATACGACAGATAAACTATATATATAAAAGGCATACCCCATGAGCTACCAAAAAGAGTACAACAATCCTATTGCTAAAGGTTTTTTACCCACGACTAGAGCCGAGATGGACAAACTAGGGTGGAAACAGTGTGATGTTATATTGGTTAGTGGTGATGCCTACATCGACTCTCCTTTTATCGGGGTCTCTGTGGTGGGGCGTATGCTTGAAAAAATGGGCTACAGAGTGGGTATGATAGGTCAACCTGATATCAAAAGTGACAAAGATATCAAACGGTTGGGTGAACCACGTCTCTATTGGGGAGTGAGTGGTGGAAGCATCGACTCGATGGTCTCTAACTATACAGCAACTAAAAAATTTAGAAATAACGACGACTACACACCAGGAGGGAAAAATAATAAACGTCCCGACCGTGCTGTCTTGGTCTATACCAACCTTATCCGTCAAAATTTTAAAAATACAGTACCTGTTGTGTTGGGAGGAATCGAAGCTAGTCTACGACGCGTAACCCACTATGACTACTGGACAAATAAGCTTCGCAAACCAATTTTATTTGATAGTAAAGCTGATATTCTTATCTATGGTATGGGAGAACAGGCGATTTATAACCTGACTCATGCCTTGGAAAAAGAGAAAGAGTGGAGAGATATTAGAGGTATATGTTACATTGCAAAAGAACCTGTGGAACACTATCACCAACTTCCTACACACAAAGAGTGTCTTGATGATAAGAATAAATATATCGACCTATTTGACCTCTTTTATGATAACAACGACCCCATCAGTGCAAATGGTCTATGCCAACAAGTAGACACACGCTACTCCATTCAAAACGCCCCCTGTGACTATCTCAATGAAAATGAGATGGATGCTGTCTCCTCTCTGCCATTTACACGAGAGCTACACCCATTTTATGCCAAACATGGAAAAGTGAAGTGTTTGGAGACCATTAAATTTTCTATCATGACCCATCAAGGGTGTTGGGGAGAGTGTAACTTCTGTGCTATTGGAGTACATCAAGGGCGAACCATACGAACACGAAGTGAAAAGTCTATTGTCCAAGAGGCAAAAGATTTTAGAGAATACAAAGATTTCAAAGGAATCATATCCGACCTTGGAGGACCTACTGCCAATATGTATGGCTATGAGTGTGATAAAAAGCTTAAACTTGGAACGTGTGACCATCAACGCTGTGTCGATGCTACCAAGCTCTGTGGAGCGATGAAACCCAACCACTCACGCGTGGTAAACATGATGAAACAGGTGCGAGAAATTCCTGGAATTCGTAAAGCTTTTGTAGCATCAGGGGTACGATATGACCTCATCACAGAAGATAAAAGGCATGGTTACTCTTACTTAAAAGAGATGGTAAAACATCATATCTCAGGACAGATGAAAGTAGCCCCCGAACATACCGAACCTCATGTTTTAGAGCTTATGGGAAAACCAGGAAAACAGACCCTTATAGACTTTAAAAAGCTCTACGATAAACTCAATAAAGATTTGGGTAAAAAACAGTACATGACCTACTATCTCATCGCTGCACACCCTGGATGTAAAGAGCAAGATATGCACAAACTAAAGCAGTTTACCACCCATGAGCTAAAGATAAATCCTGAACAGGCACAAGTATTTATCCCAACACCAGGAACCTATTCAGCAGTGATGTACTATACAGAACTTGACCCAAAAACACGTAAAAAAATATTTGTAGAGAAGGATACCCATAAGAAAGAGAAACAAAAAGCCATTGTCCAAGAGAAAAAATCTTGTGGCTTTAAGAGTGGATTTGCTAGTTAAGTAGTTGACCAATATTATATCTATTCAAAGTCGGAGAGTTTAGTCCCCAACATAACGAGTCTAAAGCCATAGTTTCCAATATTTTTGAAATTAATTTTGGATAGGTACTTACTCTTATTAATCTACTTTAGGTTGAGGGGTCATTGCCGTAACCGATGGGAGTTTTGGATAGGTAATAGTTGGCATCTCACCATCAAGTGACTTTAAAAAAGTAACAATTGATTTTATCTCTTTATCTTTTAACGCCATTCCTAGTTGAGTCTCACCCATAATCATAACTGCCTCCTCTAAACTCCATACAGCTCCATTATGAAAATAGGGTGCTGTCTGTGCAATGTTTCGCAAGGTTGGGGTCTTGACCATCCCATTTTTATCCCCTTTGAAATCACCAATATTGGCATATTTATACGGCTTTACCAGTGGAAATTTTTGCATTCCTCCACCAATACCAATACCTGTATGACACGCTGTACATCCCTTGTCGATAAAGGTTTTAAGACCCTCTTGCTCCTCTGTGGAGAGTGCCTTTTGGTCACCTGCTAAAAATTTATCAAAATTTGATGGAGTCACCAATATTCGCTCAAAAGCACCTATTGCATCAGCTATCTTTTGAAAACTAATGTTATTGTCCCCAAACGCCTCTTTGAACTGCTCTTTATATCCCGCCATTGAGCTAATTCTTTTAACAGCCATCTCTTTACTAATCGCCATCTCAGGTTTGGCTTGGAGTGGTCCTTGTGCTTGTGCCTCTAGGTCAAGCTCTCGTCCATCCCAAAACTGTTTTTCCATAAATACAGCATTATAAACCGTTGGAGAATTAAGATGATGAGGATTAGCTGTCCAATTATGACCAATAGCCGCACTCACACCATCAACCCCACCTGTTGCAAGATTATGACAGGTATTACATGAAATCAGATTACTTTTTGAGAGTCTTGGCTCAAAAAAGAGTGCCTTTCCAAGCTCTACCTTTGCCTTATTTATAGGATTTTTAGGATTATCAATAAGCTTTATTAGCTCACTTTTATCTGTGGGAATAGGAGCCAATCCTACTTTTTTGGCATCCTCTACCAACGAGGCTGAGGCAAAATTGCTTAATGCGATAACGGTTACTATTAATATATTTTTTTTCATCTATATTTCCTTTATTTTAAAGATGATAGAAGTATAGACAAAATTCACTTAAATAATAATTATTTTCTTTTAGTAAAAATAGTTGTTTAGTTATTTTTTCTCTACTTTAGCCTATCTAAATGATTGATCTAAGAAATTTAACCTTTTTATATCAATATATCTTGATATAAGAATATATTGATATAATTTCAAAAAAGATAAGTTATATTAAATTAGATATACCAACATTAAAAAAAGGGTGTAAAAATGAGAAATAAAAAAGTTTTAGTTATGTGTACAGGAAATAGCTGTAGAAGTATTATTGGTGAAGCACTTATAAATGCAAAACTTGATGGAGTTGAAGCATATAGTTGTGGAGTAGCACCAAGTGGCAAGGTTAATCTAAATGCTAAAAAAGTGTTAGAAGAAAATGGTATTTGGAGTGATGACTACTATTCTAAACATTTAGATGAAGTAATTGATATAGAGTTTGATTTGGTAGTTACCGTTTGTGACCATGCTCATGATACTTGTCCGATGTTTCCACGCCCTACAGATAAAATCCATGTAAGCTTTGAAGACCCAGATGGGAAAGATTACGAGGCATTTATAGATATATATAAAGAGATAGAAAAAGTTTTATTATCAAAGGTAACAGATGCTCTTAGCTAGTAGTATATTTTTAATAACC
>JALTGP010000276.1 GCA_027076905.1 Campylobacteraceae bacterium
TTATTGATGTGAAGAGGTTTGAGGGATGGGTAGTGGATTTGGTAATCTAGAACACATACCTAGAGATGCCAAAGTTTAGAAAAGCCCATAAATAGCTTTCAACTTATGAAATGGTTCTTTCTCTATGCACAGGTGTAGGCTAAAAAGTTTGGACAGTGTAGTTCATGTAAAATGGGAAATAATATTGGGGTGATTGTTAAAAGGCTTATAGTGGCAGTTGTTTTGGCTATTGGGGCTTATTTTTTGGTAAATCCCAACTAAACCCCTCTCCAGCCCCTCAACTTACTTCGATATAATTCTAAAAATATAAGTATACATAGGTAAAAAATGAATTATGAAGTAATAGTAATTGGTGGAGGTCACGCAGGAATAGAGGCATCTTTGGCGAGTGCCAGAATGGGTGTCAAGACACTACTTGTTACCATTTTAGCAGAGCAGATTGGGGCGAGTTCTTGTAACCCTGCTATTGGGGGTCTTGCCAAAGGTCATTTGGTCAAAGAGATAGATGCGATTGGGGGTCAGATGGGACTCGCCACCGATGCCACAGGGATACAGTTTAGAATCCTAAACGGCTCAAAAGGTCCTGCTGTTCGTGGAAGCAGAGCCCAAATTGACATGGACAGATATCGTATTTATATGAAAGATGTGGTTTTAAATACAGATAATTTGGATGTAAAACAGGAGATAGTAGAAGCTCTAATCATAGAAGATGGCAAGGTCTTTGGGTGTGAAACACAACTTGGCAACAGATACATGGCAAACAGAGTGATTATCACAGCAGGTACATTTTTAAATGGATTAATTCATATTGGAGATAAAAAGCAGAGTGCAGGGCGACAGGGTGAGTTTGCTTCTATTGCTTTAGCAAAATATCTAAGAGGTTTGGGGATAGAGGTAGGACGACTCAAAACAGGAACGTGTGCAAGAATAGATGGTTCAAGTATTAATTTGGATGTGATGGAGAAGCAAGGGGGAGATGAGAATCCTATCCCTTTTTCATTTAGAACCAATAGAAAAATGTTTAACCCTACCCAACTCCCGTGTCATGTTACCTATACTAACGAGGATACCCACCATATTATAGAGAGCAACTTCTATCGAGCTCCAATGTTTTCAGGGCAGATAGAGGGGATGGGACCTAGATATTGCCCCAGTATCGAGGATAAAATTAACCGTTTTAGAGACCGTCCACGTCACCAAATCTTTGTAGAACCCCAAACCACTGAAGCCAATGAGTTCTATATCAATGGCATGAGTACCTCTTTGCCTACCGATGTACAGCTAGATATGATTCGTTCGGTAAAAGGGATGGAGAATGCCAAAATCGTGCGTTATGGATATGCGATAGAGTATGATTATGTGCAACCCACTGAACTAAAACACACCCTAGAGACCAAAAAAGTAGAAGGTCTATATTGTGCAGGTCAAATCAATGGAACGACAGGTTACGAAGAGGCAGCAGCCCAAGGGCTAATGGCAGGAATCAATGCAGGACTTAGTGTGCAAGGAGAAGAGCCATTGATTTTAGGTCGTGATGAGGCGTATATTGGTGTACTCATAGATGACCTAGTGACCAAAGGGACAAAAGAGCCATATCGAATGTTTACAAGCCGTTCAGAGTATCGTCTGCTGTTGCGTGAAGACAATGCAGATATTCGTCTTTATAAATATGGAAAGAAATTAGGACTTCTTGATGATGTGTATTTGGCACAAGTAGCACAAAAAGAGCATGATATTCAAGAGGCAGTAACCTATTTAAGAGAGAATTATGTGACCCCTACCAAAATATTTATAGAGCTATTAGCAACTATTGGTGAGGAGAAGATAAATGATAAAATATGTCTCTTGGACCTCTTAGGTCGCTCCTCTATGACCCAAGAGAAGATTCTTATCTTTGTTCCTACTTTTGAAAAATACTCCCAAGAGGTGATAGAGCAACTGGTAATCGAAGCTAAATATAGCCGATATATAGAGAAACAGCAAAATCAAGTGGACAAGATGAAAGATATGCTCAAAGTCAAAATTCCAAAAGGGTTTGAATTTGAAAAGGTTTCAGGATTAAGCAATGAGATTGTTGAAAAGCTAAATAGTATTAATCCGCCAACACTTTTCAATGCTTCTGAAATTTCAGGAGTCACCCCCGCTGCGTTGGAGATTTTACATAT
>JALTGP010000277.1 GCA_027076905.1 Campylobacteraceae bacterium
TCCATCTCTACTTGCAGTCTATCTCGGTACTCTTTATGTTTCTCTTGGGGAACAATTTTTAGCCGTTTTTCAAGACCTTGTCTGCATAGATGATTAAAAATAATAATATCGTTATCCAGTGAGTACTCTTTATCTTCAGGAAGGGGTACGCCTTCTTCCTTGGCTACTTGCTGTGCAAATTTAAAGTTAGGTGGGGTTGGGTTTCCAAGCTTTATCTCTAAGTTACATTTATCGGCTATCTCTTGGGTATTTGCGATGGCTTCTGGAATATCAGCAAAGAGTTCAGCCATTTGTTGGGGAGATTTTACATAAAACTCATGTACCGAGTGACGCATACGGTTCGGGTCATCGTAGAGTTTGTTCATGGCGATACACATAAACGCTTCGTGGGCATCAGCATCTTTTTGTAACGTATAGTGGGTATCGTTGGTAGCAATAATTTTAATACCCGTCTCTTGACTTAGCTTAATAATCTGTTTATCAATGTTGTATTGATGGTCAATTCCATGACGCATAAGTTCCATGTAAAAATCATCTCCAAAGACCTCTTTATATTTCAGAGCAACTTTTTTTGCTTCTTCATAGCCTAATGCTCCATTTTTAACATTTCGTTCACTCAAATTCAAGTGCCAGTTAATTTCGCCTTGCAGACAAGCAGAGGAACAGACAAGCCCTTCCGAATTATTTTTAAGAAGTTCCCAATTAATCCGTGGATAGTAATAGAAACCATGCATGTAGGCTTGTGAGCTTAGATACATGAGGTTTTTATACCCCACATCATTTTTGGCATAGAGACATAAGTGAAATCGTTTTCGTGTCGATTTATCGTCTATCTCCTCTTCATTATGAACATAAGCTTCCATTCCAATAATGGGTTTAATGCCATTTTTTTTCATCTCATTATAAAAAGTAATTGTTCCAAACATGTTTCCATGGTCGGTCATAGCTACAGAATCCATGCCAAGCTCTTTTATTTTTTTGGCTAAAACAGGTATTTTGTTTGCACCATCTAACATGGAATATTCTGTATGTAGATGGAGGTGGGTGAACTTTGGTCTGTCTATATTAGGTGTATTTTCTGGTTCTTGGGACATGAATTGCCTTAAAATTTTTGAGTTATTTTAGCAAGTTTTTTAAATAATAAGAAACATATAGAGTATTTGATATAATTTCCATAATTTTTCAGAAAGATAATAGATATGCCAAAGCAAGAAAACATAATAAAAAAGGTTGCCATTTTAGGACGACCTAACGTAGGGAAAAGCTCCCTTTTTAACAGATTAGCACGAGAGAGAGATGCGATTACCTCTGATGTTGTGGGGACGACTAGAGATATCAAAAAACGCATTGTTACTATCTCAGGAAATCGTGATTTTGAAGTGATAGATACAGGGGGAATTGATGATAGTACAGAGATGTTTGCCACAGTCAAAAGGCTCTCTCTGAGGACTGCTGAGGAAGCAGATATTATTATCTATATTGTTGATGGAAAAAATATCCCATCACAAGAGGACAGAGATTTGTTTTATGGACTTCAAGAGCAAGGAAAACCTATTGCTCTGGTTGTAAATAAAATAGACAATGACAAAGATGAGTCGTTGCGTTACTGGGACTTTTTAGAGTTTGGGGCGAATATTACACTTCCTATGTCGGTTAGTCATAACCGATATATGAATGATTTTTATGCGTGGCTAGAGACCCATATCCCCGAGCGTGAAGAGGAGGCTGGACTAGAGCTTACCGAAGATGATGACCCCTTTGGATTTGATGATATTGTAGAGATGATACACAATGAAGAGGAAGCCCAAGAGGACAAGGAGATAAAAGTAGCAATTATTGGTCGTGTTAACACGGGTAAAAGCTCACTACTTAATACACTACTCCAAGAGGAGAGAGCAGTGGTCTCTCCTGTGGCTGGAACAACCATCGACCCTATTAATGAGTCTATAGAATATAGAGAACATAAGATAACTTTTGTTGATACCGCAGGTATTCGCCGTCGTGGTAAAATTTTGGGAATAGAGAAGTATGCTCTAGGACGAACAGAAGCGATGCTGGAAGAGGCTGATATTGCTCTTCTTATGATTGATGCTACGGTTGGTGTTTTGGAGCTTGATGAGCGAATTGCCAACCTTATAGAGATATATAAACTGGGATGTCTGATTGTTCTGAATAAATGGGACATACGAGATGAGAGAACCTATGAAAAAGCGGTTGAGGATATTCGTGATGAATTGAAGTTTTTACACTACGCTCCACTTATCACCATCTCAGCAAAAACAGGGCTTAGAGTACATAAAATTTTAAATGACATTGTTGAGATGTATGGGCGATACAAACAGCGTATCCCAACGGCAAAACTAAATGAAGTTCTAAAATATGCGATTACCAGACACCATCCACCATCAATCAATGGAGGAGTTGTTACCATCAAATTTGCAGCTCAATATGAGACCAAACCACCTAAAATTGCTATTATTATGAACCGACCTGACGGGTTGCACTTCTCCTATAAACGATACCTCTCAAATATCTTTAGAGAGAAGTTTGACTTTGAAGGTGTACCACTTGACCTTGTGGCTAGAAAACGTGGTCAACGAATGGATGATGACTAAGATTACTGATTAGGATAAAATGCATCATATGGAAGGGGCTTAGAGAAATAGTAGCCTTGACCGTAATCCACTCCAAACTCTTTTAATAAATCAATAATCTTTTGATTTTCTACATACTCTGCAATTACCTTAATATCATTATCTATACAAAATTTTATCAATGTTTTTATAATACCGTGTGCTCGATTATCAATATGAATATTTTTTATCATACTACCATCTAGCTTTAAATAGTCAATCGAGAGATTAAGGAGATGGTCAAAGTTTGAGTATCCCGTGCCAAAGTCATCAATACAAATAATGTAACCAAAAAATCTCAACTTTTTAATAACTACTTCCATCTTACTGTAGTCTATAAATTTATTCTCCAATATCTCAATCAAAAGTCGATTGGATATATCTCTATTTTTAATTAACACCCCAATAATTGAGTCATTTAACAAATCATCAGAGCTTAAATTGATACTAACTTTAAATTTTGGATTCTCTCTTATCTTTTTAATGTTAAACTCAATTACTTTCATACTAATACGACTATAGAAATAACTGTCTTCAAAATCAGGTAAAATTTTATCTGGATAGATAACTTTTCCACCATCTTCAATACGTAACAGTGCCTCATAGTGAATAATTTTTCTATTGACCAAAGAGACAATTGGCTGATAATAACAGACCAATTTATCATCAGATATCATCTCCTTTAACTTATAACGATAGAGACGTTTGTCACTTGATAACTCATATGAGGATACTCTATTTCGTCCATTATGCTTTGCTCTATATAGGGCAACATCTGCTTTATATATCGCATCATGAAGAGATTTTGCATTTTGACTTTGAGAGAGTGTACCAATAGAAACCGTCATATGTACTTTTTCATCTTTAACATATAGTTCCAACATATCTACCATGATACGAATCTCTTCCATCATTAATCTAAATTCATGAACCGATGTCTCTTTTTTCAAGACAAAAAGTAAAAACTCCTCTCCGCCATATTGAATAAAAACATCCTGCTTCCTCAATTGTGTTGAGATATTTTTCATCAATTCAATAATAAGCTTATCCCCTACCCTCTCCCCATAAATATCATTAATTCTCTTAAGAAAATCTATATTTATCAAAGAGATATAGTAGTCTGAAAAATTTATTTTTTCATAATTATCCATTAAGTAGCTTCGCTTAAGTGCATGGGTATTTGCAATCATATACCGATTCTCTCTAGCAAACATCATAGACATCAAATAGAGTCCAAAAAGAAGAAGAATCACACCAACAAATGCCAATATATTTTTAAGAATATTCATATAGTCTATGACTTTAGAAATCATAATATCTAAACTTTTTTGCTGATAGTCAAGTAGTAAAAATGCCACCACTTTATCTTTTTCGATAATAGGCTTAATCAATGTGAAACCTAAATTTTTAAGACCTTTTTGTATAAAAATCTCTCTCTTTTTGGTTTCAATCATATTATTAAAGAGACTCATATCTTCAGCTTGAAATAGCTCTCCAAAACTGCCTCTATCTCTAGTAGAGACATCTAAAAGATAGACCAGTTTCTCTTTTTGTAAGAATACAATAAAAACCGATGAGATATTACCTCTTTTTAATCGTGATAATGCCAATTCCTGTTTTTCTTTAACTTTATTATTTTTTATATGAGATGAGATAAATGATGTCTCATCTTGTAAAATAAGAGATATTGTCTCATCTACCATTTTATCTGTATTCTCAATAGAGAGACTTAGAACTGTTTTTTGAAATTTCTCTTGTATTTCAGGTAGTTTAAAATAGCCATAAGTAAAAAAAACAAAGATAATGATATAAGTCAATAATGCATAGTAATAAAACTTGTGAAATGTCGAAAATATAAATCTGTTGTGCATAAAATATCCTAAGTTACCCTTCTTCCCAATAATAGATATTTTATCATAACTTTAATAGTATTTTATTTGTTTCTTTTAAGTTTTAGCTAAACTAATCTCCAAAGCTTCTATTCTTTTATTGAAAAACTATAAAATATTCAATTAAATTATTTTTTATTTTTAATTAAGCAAGAAATAACGTTTAACTTGAAAGTAGACAGAGTAAATTTAAACTACACTCTGATATCAAATATTTTTTCATTTTAGAGGAAACTCGTAATCCACTCTTTTTCAAACGTTCTCTAACCAAAAAAATATGTGTACGCTCTTTTTTTATATATACTGCCCCAATCACACTTTTATCAGATTTTTGTAATTTTTCATAACTGTCGGTAATAACAAGTTTTGAACCTTTTTTAATTTTTGACATAAAAAGAATATCTGCCTCTGCAAAAGAAGAGAATTGCAATCCTTTAACATTTTTTTGAAATTTTTTTACTAAACTTACATTTTCATTAAAATATTTTAATGGCTTATTTTGTTCAATACTTAGTAGAACTTTTGTCACTTTATTATAATCTAAATCGGAAAAACCTAAAATTGGTAAGAGCATTAACCAACAAAAAACCACTTTTCTCATAATCAATCCTTTATATCTATAGAAATATAACATATTCAAACAAAAATATAAATAAATTGTGTGTATTAATTATACTTTTTATAAAAAATGAAGTAAATGTGAGCTAAATATTAACTTTTTCCCTTTTTAGAATTTATATTCACATTTTAGATATAATTTCAACCATATAATAATCAAGGACATTTATGCGTGTATTAACAGGAATTCAAGCTTCAGGAAAACTTCATATTGGAAACTATTTTGGTGCAATGAAACCAATGATAGAGCTTCAAGAGAAAGAGGAGCTTTTTACTTTTATTGCAAACTATCACTCACTCACTACTTCAAAAGATGCATCCCTCTTAAAACAGCTTACTTTTAATGCTGCTGTTGATTATTTATCTCTTGGGATAGACCCTCAAAAAACTACTTTTTGGGTACAAAGCGATGTTCCACAAGTACTAGAACTCTACTGGATACTTTCAAAATTTACCCCAATGGGACTACTCGAAAGAGCCCACTCATACAAAGACAAAGTAGCAAAAGGGATAACAGCCAATCATGCCCTATTCTCTTATCCTGTACTTATGGCTGCTGATATTCTCTTACTAGATACGGGGAAAGTCCCCGTGGGAAAAGACCAAATCCAACACGTCGAGATGACACGAGATATGGCAATTAAATTTAATAATGAATATGGAGAGATATTTACCTTACCTGAACACGTTGTTAATGATGACCTTGCAACCATTCCAGGAATTGATGGGCAGAAAATGAGCAAAAGTTATGACAATGCCATAGATATCTTTATGGAGACAGAAAAAAAGCTTCAAAAACGATGTAACAAAATAGTAAGCTCATCAACCCCACTTGGAGAGCCGTTGGAGTATGAGGGATGTAATATCTACAACCTAGCATCTCTATTTTTAGATGAAAATAGAAAAATAGAGCTTCAAAATCGTTACAAAACAGGAGAAGAAGGGTATGGTCACTTTAAAAAATATCTAAAAGAGCTTATTTGGAATGAGTTTATCGAAGCCAGAGAGAAACGTGAAGAGTACATTAATAATCCCGACATGGTTAGAGATATTTTAAGCGATGGGGCAAAAAAAATGCATACAATTTCAAATACTAAAATGGCAATAGTTAGAGATGCTGTTGGGATTTTGTAATTTTTAAATTTGGAATTTATGTAGTTAAAAAGGCATCTCTCCTAACCACAAAAAAGTAGATTTCCATCGTTTAAAGATCAAGTCAATTCTCCATCTTAAACGATAAACTTTGTACTTATTTAATTTGAGTTACTTTGGGGTGAAGTCCCCCTAGTTTTGGAGGAAGCAAACCATCTATCATTGATAAAAAGTTCATTTCCTTTTTTAAAAATATAAAATTGAAACCCCTATATATGGTGCTTTCAACTTGACCTATTTCAACTACTGTAAAATCTTATATTGAAGAGTGCGTAACATCAGTTGATAAAACTAAAAATTCCATCTTTATCCAATGGCTTTACCATCTCACTAACAGCATTGGCATCATATCCTAGCTCTTTTAGACGCTCTAAAACAGGTGGGTGGGTATAGTAGAAAAAGGCGTAAATAGGGTGTGATTTGGGAAAAGATTTGTTTTCTGTAATTAACTTCATAAGAGCAGATACCAAGTTCTCTTTGCCACCTAACTCACTACCAAACTCATCGGCTGCATATTCATTGTGACGACTAACGGCACTCATCATTGGCATAAAGACAAAAGAGATAAGAGGTAGAAGCATCATCATCATGGCTATCTCGACTCCTGCATTTGGCTCTATATTCATTGCATAAAAAAGTCCATCAGGTAAATTTCCCAAAAAGAAAAAAGATAACAGTAGTAGTAGACCCATCATCCCGATATTTTTCCAAATATCACCATGAGAGAAATGACCCAATTCATGTCCCAGCACAGCCAAAAGCTCTTTATTGGTAAGTTTCTCAATAAGGGTATCAAAAAGAACCACCCGTTTAGATTTGCCTAATCCCCCAAAGTAGGCGTTGAGTCGGCTATCACGTTTTGAGGCATCAAGTACAAAAACACCATCACTTTTTAGTCCAACAGCCTCCATCATACTTTCGATATCTGTTCGAAGCTCTCCCTCTTCAAGGGGGGTAAATTTATTAAAAATAGGAGCAATAATCGTGGGATAAATAACATTCATTAGCACTGCCAAAGAGAAAAGTAAAGCAAATCCCCATACCCACCAATTGGCAACATTAATGACAATCCATGCCAAAGGATAGAGAACAACAGCACCAATAACAACCGACATTACCATCCCTTTTAATTGGTCAACAAGATAAAGCTTTGGCGTAGTTTTACTAAATCCATACTCTTTATCAAGTACAAAAGTTTGATAAATCTCAAACGGTAGAGAGATTAAAAAGCCAACTGCCATAAAACCAAAAATGAAAAGCACAGCATCCAGCACAGATCCTGTCACGCCTACCATACTTGTTAGCCATGCAAAACCACCCAAAATCCACCAAATAAATACTCCATAATCAACCAAAGTTGACAACAAGGAAAGACGCTCTTTTTTCATCGCATACTCTCCTGCTATTTGGAACTTCTCTTGGCTCATCAAAACAGCCTCACCATTTTTTTCAATATCAATATACCCTATTTGCATAACCGATATATATATTCTAATAAGTGTATATAGCGTGTAAAGTACCATTATAATTTCTAGCATTAATAACCTTTTGTTTTAGATATTTAAGGTTATATCCTATGAATGCTTAACTCGACCCTTAGCCACTTGAACAATTCGTTCATCTTCGGCTAAATCTAACCACTTAAACTGCATTCCACTCTGAACTGTTCCATCCAAGATATCCCCTGAATTTCTAAACTTTAAATCCAATTTGGCTATCTCAAATCCACTTTCTGTTTGGGTAAACGACTCTAGGCGACCATTCTTTTTATTGTTAGTAAAAAGATAACACCAACTCTTTAACCCCAATCTCCCTACCCGTCCTCTAAGCTGATGAAGCGTTGCAAGACCCAAACGCTCTGCCCCCACAATAACTATAAGGGTCAAGCGTGGCAAGGAGATTCCAACCTCTACCACTGTCGTTGCCAAGAGAATATCTCCTTTTTCTCGAAACTCTATTAATACTTCCTCTTTTTTCTTATCTTTTCCATGGGTCACGTAGACATGTTTAAATCGCTTCTCCCAAAACCCTCTCCCCTCATCAAGTGACTGATAGGGTATCTCTTTGCTCTCCTCCACCAAAGGATAGATAATAAGAACTTGGTGCTTTTGTGCTATCTCATTTTTCATCTCCTCTAGTAACCTTCTAAAATTCTCTTTTCCCACCACTTCTGTAGAGATATCTTTATCAAATGGGGTGGTGGTAATCAGACTCACATCTATCAGTTCTGATTGCATCATCGCTTGTGTTCGTGGGATTGGTGTGGCTGATAACTGTAGGAAATGGGGTTTTCGCTCATCATTTGTCATCATATTCTCTAACAATGCCCTCTGTTTTGTCCCAAAGCGATGCTGTTCATCTACCATCACCAAAGGAGCATTTGGCATATCATCTTTAAATAAAATGGCATGAGTTCCAATGATAAAATCAGCCGTTAAGTAGTCTCCCTCACTCTTGCTCTGTTTGACCAAGGCTAGATTTATCGTAGATGGCAAAAACTTCTGTGCCTCTTCATATATCTGCATCGCTAAAAGAGAGGTGGGAGCCATCAAAATACTCTTTTGTGGATAGGCCATCATCGCCGCGGCCAAAATTATCATTGTTTTTCCAGACCCAACATCTCCGATAATCAATCGCTTAGAGGCTCTATCATTTCGTTTTAAATCTTCTTGAACCTCATCAATCACCATCAACTGCTCATTGGTCAGAACAAAAGGAAGATTTTTAACAAAAGGGTTAATATCTCCTGTCAAACTCATCAATGCAGGAAAATCAGCTCGTTTTCCTTTGAGCTTTTTCATATGATTAAATGCCTCAATAAACTTCAAAGCCTCGCTATCAGGACTACTAACCTGCTCGATAGTTTTAGGATAATGAAGCCCCATAATCACAGCCACCTCACGATTCTCTAACCCCTCAGAATAAAGCATCTGTTCAGAGATATAATGCTCAATAAGCGACCGCATACTACTCTCTTTAATCGCAGTGGAGTATTTAGGGACAATATCCCCTACTCGCTTAAGTGATTTGGGTTGGTTCATCTGTAACTCACCCCGATACTCATCTACTCGTCCTTGGATATAGTGTCTAGTACCAACGGTAAAAAGTTTATAGTGATAGGGAGTAACACGAAAAAACATGGAGTTTAACGAGATATTTAGGTCAGAAATATCAAACACAACACGAAGTTTTCCATTAAAGCTAGAAACCTCTTTTACAATTGCATCAAAAACGTGGCTCTCTCCTTTGTTAATACGATTAGAGAGTGTGGTATTGTCATACGAAGAGGGGAAAAGCAACGCCAAATCTAACAATGAAACAATTTTAAGTTTTTGAAAAAGGGCTTTTGCCTCTTGCACAGGTTATCCTTGTATTCGGTTCTTTTAACACATTATACAAAAAAAGCGTAAATTATCCAAAAAGAAAAATTAAGAGGTTATAATTTTAAATAATAAGGAGGATTAGAGTAAAGGGATATTGATTTAGAACAGAAGCGACTTTTGTCTTTTGGTCGCTTTAGCTCTCTATTCTAATTTGTCTCCACAGCTAATGCTTTATCCTCTCTTATCTCTTTCTCTCCTGTAACCACCGAAAATGAGATATTGGATATCTCGTTATGCTTTTTAATAAAAGCGTTTATCTCATCAATCGTTATCGCCTCTAAAAGCTTTAACTCCTCGGTAGTAGAACCCAATGGACGGTTGTTGTAGTACTCTTTAAATCCACGATAAAGACGTTGTGATAGGGTCTCATTTCTAAGTGGTTGAGAGCCTAAAATAAACTGTTTGGCTGACTCTAACTCCTCTTTGGTTATCCCCTTTTCAAGAAATATTTTGACTACCTCTTTGACACTCTTAACTGCATCCTCTCCACTCTCTATTTTAGTTTGTAAATATCCCGAAAAATACGAGTGCGTTCTATTGATAACAAAAGAGCTATAAGCTGAATATGCCAACCCTTTTTTGACTCGAATCTCTTCCATCATACGCGAACCAAATCCACCACTTCCCAAGATAAAATCGGCAACTTGTGCAAGATGTCTTTCATTACTATCATAAGTAACATCAAAAGGAGCACCAAAATAGACATACGCCTGTTCGCTTTTAACTATCTTCTCTTTTATCTGTTTTTTACCTAGAGCCTTCATGCTCTCTATCTCTTTGGTCTTGACAGATGGTAAGATGCTCAATATCTCTTTTAAGAGCTTAATGGCATTACTTTGATTAATATCACCACCAATAACTACAATACTATTTTCTAAACCAAGATGTGTTGATATATACCCTCTAACATCATCAATAGTTATACTCTTGACACTCTTTACTGTTCCAGATGAAGGTTTAGCAAGAGGAGTATCAGGAAGTATCATTTTTCTCATTTCCAATGATGAGATATAATCAAAATCACTCTCTTTTCTCTTAATTGAGCCAATCGTTTGTACCTTTATTTTATCAAGTGTCTCTTTACTATAGTTTGGATTTGATAAAAGCTCTTTTAAATGCTCTAAACCATACTCAAACTCCTCTTTAAGTGCATCAACCTCTAGTATCAACGTTTCTGCTCCTGCCCGTGAAGAGAGAGAGATTGCTCGATTTTCCAACTTTGTTGCAAAACCTGTACTTCCATCTTTTAATGTACCTTCATTAAGAAGCTTCGAGCTTAGTTTAACCAATCCCCCTTTTGTATCTTGTAAAAATCCTGAATTTTTAAAAATAAGTTGCATCGAAATAATTGGTAGATTTTTATCCTCTTCAAATATAATTGGGACTTTTATATTGTTTATCTCTATTGGGCTAAGGGTTGCACTCATTAATACTCCTTGTATCATTGTTATTAGTAATATTGCTTTTTTCATCATCTATTTAAAACCTCTCTAAAATTTCATAAGCTGTGTTCCGTTTAGCAGGATTCTCTCCAAGGTCTTTGATAAGCTCTATCATCTCATCTTGGTTCATGGAATTTGATGCCCCAGCAGCAGATACAACATTCTCTTCCATCATAGTTGAACCCAAATCATTGGCTCCATACTCCAAAGCCATCTGACCAATGTAGCTTCCTTGTGTAACCCATGAGCTTTGGATATTGGGAACATTGTCCAAAAATAAACGAGCAACAGCAAGATAACGAAGGTACTGATTTGATGTGCTCTTTAATATAGTAGGTAGTTCACGTTTAAGCTGTGTATGGTCGCTTTGGTATGACCACATAATAAATGCTCTAAACCCACCTGTCTCATCTTGAAGTTCACGAACATAATTTAGGTGTTCGACTATCTCACGCGTTGTCTCAACAGTTCCATACATCATAGTAGCTGTGGATTTTACTCCAAGTTTATGAGCCTCTCGATGCACCTCTAACCACTTCTGTGTACCCAATTTTTTAGGAGCGATAATATCTCGAACCCTATCGGAAAGTACCTCTGCACCTGCCCCAGGAATTGAGCTTAACCCTTTGGCTTTAAGCCGTGCCAATACCTCTGAAACTGAAAGCTTTGAACGCCCTGCAATATAATCAATCTCAATTGCAGAGAAGCCATGAATGGTAATGGTTGGATATTTATCATGAATATGGGCTACTAAATCTTCATACCACTCTATTTCAAGCTTTGGATGCACCCCACCCTGAAAGAGTATCTGAGTTCCACCAATAGCAATAAGTTCATCTATCTTTTTGTCTATCTCATCAAAACTAAGAATATAAGCATCCTCTTTTTTCTCATGCGTATAAAAGGCACAAAATTTACAATCAACCCAACAGATATTTGTATAGTTAATATTTCTATCTACCACAAAAGTAGTAACTCCTTTGGGATGTAGCTCTTTTTTACGAGCCTTTGCCATTCTTCCCAAAGTCTTCAAATCAGCATGGTCGATAAGCTCAACTGCCTCATCTATGGTCATTCTCTTATCTTTTAAGGCACTCATATTTTATCCTTTTTTTATCTTTAACATAATATCAACTTTTATATTTGTGGGATTATACTAAAGTAATTCTTTATATCTTACTGAGAATAAGTCTATAACTCCTCAAACTCCCTCAAAACCTCACAAGATATATGATTATTATTAGAGATATACTCCAATGCCTCATTTGTCAATCTATCTTCAGAAGAGATGTATAAATATAGGATATTGTAGTTTTTAAAAAGTGCATATTGAGCCACAAACTCAGCTCCCATTTCTTCAAGTTCCAAAAAGTCATACAGAGTTATCTCATTAATATTGCTTCTACACTTTATTAACAAAATATCTTTTTCTCTTTTCATAACAAGATTCAGTGGATAATCGACAAGATTTTTCTCTTTGCTGTACTCCCAAACAGTATGATTCTGAGTACGATAGTAGTTCGCTACAAAAGTAATGTAGTCATAATTATGTATCTCTTTTAGACGCTCTAAGGCATAAGCTTTACTGCTCTTAGTCGTTGGGAGTAACTTTCTCTCTGGTGGTACTTTTTTCGGTAGAAAAGAGAAACTCAATGATTTTAATAGTTTTTTTATAAACGTCAAGATTATAATCCTTTATCCAAATGCCAATATCGGAATTATATCTAAAAACTACAAAAAAGCATTACCTTCATCAAGCCCATTATTAGCTACTATAACTTCTTCAAAAAAGCACTAATAATAAAAATAGTTGAGCCATTCACTTTTCCTTGGATATGAGTGGGGTCACCATCTACCATACGAATATTCTTAACTGTTGTACCCTGCTTTGCGGTAAACCCTGCACCTTTTACTACCAAATCTTTTATAATAGAGACAGAGTCACCCTCATTTAGAATTGTTCCATTGGCATCTCTTGTTGGCTCAACTTCCTCTTTTATACCCTCTTTTGCCCACACTTCAACATCAGGTTCTAAATACATCATATCTAGTAAGTCTTGAGAACCAAGCTCGGTTAAAATACGATATGCCATCACTTGAACAGCTGGGTTTTCACTCCACATACTCTCACTTAAACAGTGCCAGTGGTTGGCATTACTTGTCGGATTTTCTATGGATGAGGCACAAGTCTCACAAATGGTAATGGTATCACTCTTTGGTGCAACCTCATATTGACTTAATCCTGTATCTGAACTACATAACTCACAACTTTTACTCATGTTTTACCTTTAGTATTTTATTGGGTGTATTTTAGCATACTAATCCCTATAATATATTAAGTAAAAGGCTTTAAATCTAAGAAAAAAAGTTTTTCATCTTCTCAAAAAGAATGGCTTTGAGACCTTTTGGTTTGGCAAGTTCTTCAATAAACTGGTCATAGTTCATCCCTTTCTCTTCCAAAAAAGCTTCAAAGTATAAAATAGAAGCCTCCATACCATGCTCATACTCTATCTCTAAAAGTTTACTATAAATTTTTTCCATCTCATTAACTACATGACGGGGAGCTGCTTGTCTAAAAGCGATATAATATTCAGGTTTGTCTGTAATAGAGTTTCTCTTAATATCAAAATCGGTGGTCACCCAGTAGTGGTTACCATACTTTGTCATATTCTTTACCACTGCCATAATATTTCTACCTGATTGAAGATTTTTCCACATAAGATGAAAAATAGCTTTTGGCATACTTGGGTGTCTTAGAATACTATGCGGTGCATGAATAAGTTCACTATGCTTATAGCCTGATACTTCAGTAAAATAATCATTTGCATAAATAATTTTACCTTTCATATCAGTTTTACTCACAATAAGTTTTTTAGAGTCTACTTTGATCTCTACACCTGTTGGCAGAGGTTTTTTTATATCATATTGATTTTTTACTTTTATTGCTGATGTCGCGGACATAATATTCCTTTAATAAAATTAAGTTAATTATATAGAATATTTACTTAAGTTTATTTTAATATTACTTTCTTTTTTTAATAAGTCCTGCTATTTTTGCCTGTATCTTCAACCATGAGATATGCTCTATGGCAGGGAATCCTGCGTATGTTTTCCCACCCTCTAAAGACTTTGTAATACCACTCTTCCCTGCAATGGTACTAAATGCACCAATATGAATATGACCTGCTGTTCCAACCTGTCCACCAATTATCACATTTCGACCTGTGGTGGTTGAACCTGCCAATCCTGCCTGTCCTGCCATAAGAGAATGCTCCCCCAAATCACAATTGTGTCCAATCTGAATGAGATTATCAAGTTTGGTTCCTTTGCGAATATAGGTAGTCCCAAACACTGCTCTATCAATAGTAGTATTTGCTCCAATCTCTACATTATCTTCAATAACTGTATTTCCATTTTGATATATTTTAATATGCTCTCCACTCTTGGTATGAGCAAAACCATATCCATCTCCACCAATAACTACTCCTGCATGAAAAATACAGTTCTCACCTATTTCGCTATGATGATAGATGGTTACATTGGGGTAGATAAGTGTATTTGAACCAATAACACTCTTATCCCCAATATATGCTCCTGCCATAATCGTTACATTATCTCCAAGCGTTACCTCTTTACCAAAACGCACACGTTTATCAATATCACACTCTTCACCCATGCTAGGATGCCCCCCTTTTGTCTCTATCTTATGAGCAAAAAATTTAGAGGTAAGAGCCAATTTAAGATACGCTTCATCAGTGATAAGGGCAATGGTCGTTTGAGGAAGAAGAGGAGCGTGTTTTTCATCAATAAAAACAGCTCCCGCTTTGGTGGTTGCTAATTGATTGACATATTTTATATCATTAAAAAAAGAGATTTGAGAAGAGGTGGCTTCACTTAAAGTATGAAGCCCATCTATCTCTCTATCCTCTTCTAATAATTCAAGATGTATCTCCTGACAGATTTTAGACAGTTTCATCTATCTGCCTATCGTTCTATAGCAACAACTCCACCACGAACAACCTCAATAGGACTGTAACGCTGTGTCGCTTCAATAAAATGTTTGATTCTAAAAGGCTCATCAGCAACCATACCGATAATAATATCCGTACCCACATTGACAATTCCACCATTATATGCACCACAAAGAGCCTGAATATCTGCCAAGTTTTCCTCTATTGGAAACTTAACAAGTACCATCTCTTTTTCCACCATCTCTTCATGCTCTACTACCTTATAAACAGGTACTAGCTTATGAAGCTGTTTAGTTATCTGCTCTAAAACTCTCTGGCTACCTTTAGTGACAATGGTAATTCGAGAACGATTGGTATTTGGCAACGGCGCTACAGTTAGCGTCTCAATATTATACCCTCTTCCTGCAAAAAGACCAGAGACACGAGAGAGTACTGAACTCTCATTCTCTACTAATACCGATACTACTCTTCTTGTTTTATCAGCCATTACTTCTCCTTTTGTTGGTCATCTAATATCATATTGTACAACGCTCCACCTGCTGGAACCATTGGCAATACATTTTCAAATCTATTAACAGCCACATTAATAAAAGCAACCCTATCTTTTGCAATCGCGTCTTTTAAAGCCTCATCAAACTCAGCTTTAGTAGCAACATCATACCCGATACCACCACAAGCTTCAGCCAATAATTTAAAGTTTGGCTGATAGCTCAAATCGGTCTCTGCGTATCGTGCCTCATAGAAAAAGGTCTGCCATTGTCGAACCATTCCCAAAAAGTTATTATTCAAAATCACATTAATAACAGGAATTTTATACTCCGAAGCAGTGACCAACTCCTGAACATTCATAAGAATTGAACCATCACCTGTTATATTGATAACCGTTTTTTCAGGAGCACCTTTTTTCGCACCAAGTGCGGCAGGAAAACCAAAGCCCATAGTCCCGAGTCCACCTGAGTTTATCCATTGGCGTGGTCTATCAAATGGGTAGTGTTGTGCTGCCCACATCTGATGCTGACCCACATCAGATGTGATAATCGCCTCTTCTCCCAAAAGTTCTCCAATTCTCTCAATTGCCCATTGAGGCTTAATAACATTTTCAGAGTCAGTAAAGCTTTGAGGGTGAAGATTGTCATATCGCTCCAATACCTCTCGCCAATCACTATATTTATCACGATTTACTCTACCCTCTAACCCTGCGATTAACCTCTCTAAAACACCATAAACATCACCAACGATAGGATAATCTACATCTACTAATTTTCCAATGTTTGCTGCATCAATATCCACATGAATAATATCAGCATATTTTGCAAACTCACTAAGCTTACCTGTAACTCTGTCATCAAAACGTGACCCTAACGCGATAACCAAGTCGGTCTCACTCATTGCCATATTTGAAGAGTAATTACCATGCATACCAAGCATCCCTTGAAGCAGTGGGTTACCTGCCCCCATAACACCTCTTGCCATCAGTGTCTCAACAGCAGGAATTCCTCCCATATCGGCTAACTTACGCACTAAATCACTAGCATTGGAGAGAACCACACCACCACCAACATAGAGAAGAGGTTTTTTAGATTTCAAAATCGCATCAACTGCTTTTTCTATCTGTCTCTTATTTCCTTTAATGGTAGGTTTATAACTGGGAATATCCACCAAATCAGGATAGACAAACTCTCCTATCTCAGCTGTGATATCTTTAGGGATATCAACAAGTACAGGTCCTGGTCGTCCAGTTTTGGCAATATGAAACGCCTCTTTTATAATCCGTGGTAGCTCACTAAGCTCTCGTACCAAAAAGTTATGTTTGGTACAAGGTCTCGAAATTCCTATGGCATCAATCTCCTGAAAACCATCAGTTCCAATCAACGATAGAGGAACCTGTCCCGAGATAACAACCATAGGAATAGAATCCATATATGCTGTTGCCAAACCTGTTACTGCATTGGTAAATCCAGGTCCACTTGTCACCATCGCCACACCTACATCACCTGTCACCCGTGCATAACCATCGGCTGCATGAACAGAAGCCTGTTCATGTCTATTCAAGATGTGTTCAAATCCATCTTGCTTATAAATCTCATCATATACATTCATGATAGCACCACCTGGGTAACCAAATACGGTCTTTACACCCTCGGCTATCAGTGCCTCACAAACCATCCTTGCACCGTTCATCTTCATGAATATCGCTCCAATCGTTTTAGAATTTTTTCATTTTGTGGGTGATTTTATCTAAAATATATAAAACTAGACTTTTTCTTTCGAAAAAGCAACCAATAAACCAGAAGAGATAACCAAAGAAATTCCTAAAAATGTCCAAAAATTGGGTATAGGGTCACCCAAGGCGATACCAATAATAAGAGCAAAAACAATATTAGAGTAAGATATCGTTCCAACTATTCCCGCTTTAGTCAACTCATATGCTTTGGTCATCAGCACCTGTGAAACCGTTGCAGAGAGTCCCATAATCACTACATAAAGCCAAATTATCCCCTCAGGCATCACAAACTCTGCAAACATAAAATCTAAAGCACTAGGAGGGTTTACATGAGGAGAGGAGAGCATTAAAAGCACAGGAGCAACCGTCCCTACCCCCATAAAACTCATCACAATTGCACGGGTATCATAATAGGTTCGAAGCTCACGAATCGAAGTATATGCCAATGCTGCCCCAACCCCTGAAAAAATCCCCAATATATCATACTTGTCAAACGTTCCCCCTTGAGGTTGTGCAATCAAAACAATCCCAGTAAACCCAATAATAATTGCTAATATTGCTCCTTTTCCTAATTTTTCATTTAAAAATAGATAGGCAAATATTGCCACAAAAATAGGAGAGGTTTTATTATACGTTACAGCCTCTCCAAGAGGAATATAGGCGATAATATAAAAATATGCCAAAAGAGCTACAAAACCCATTGTTCCACGAAAAAGAAGCAATATAGGCTTTCCTCCTATCTGCTTAAGAGGAGATTTATAAATAGTAAATCCCACCAAAGCCACCCCAAAAACATTCCTAAAAAATGTTACCTCAACAGGAGGCAATACCTCACTCACCGTCTTTGCAAATCCACCCATCACAGCAAAAGAGAGTGATGCCAACAGCATAAACAAAATCCCTCTATCCATGCCTAAAATATATTTTTTCAAATATGCCCTTTAATTTTTTTGGAAGTTTAGCATATTTGCCTATAAATTATCATTCATTTTTTTTCATAAAATTACAATATAATAACTTACTTTAAGAAAAGTATATTAAGAAATAAATTTAAGAAGAAGAGTGAAATAAGAAGAAAATAATTAAAATGAAAAATATGAAGAAGAAAATCAAAGTGGCAACGACCTACATTCCCAATCCAGACAGGATAAGTATTATCGGCGATGGGAGGCTTGACTTCCAGGTTCGGAATGGAGCTGGGTATGACCCTCCCTCTAGAGCCACCA
>JALTGP010000278.1 GCA_027076905.1 Campylobacteraceae bacterium
ATATCCCTACGTGTGACCATTGCTATTATAATGATAAAGTTGGCTTTCATCCTAAGTGAACTACCTCTAGCTCTTTAGCTAGAGGTAGTTCATAGAACTCTCTATTCCTTCATTATCTTTTCTCATAGTTCCAAAAACTCCACCCCATCTTTAGAACCAAGCAGTAAAAAGCTTCTAAGTTTTGGAATGGATTTGACTTTGTCCAGTTTTAAATACCCCTCTACCTGTTTCATTCCCTCTTTTTTTAATTTGCTATAATCCTCTTTTTGTTTAATCCATTTAAGTTCAAACAGATAGTTATTAGGTACTTTCTCATCACGTCCTATGAGTAAAATGTCAGGATATTTATTGTCCAATTCAGGTTGAGAATCTATAAAGTAAAAATCGGCAAAGCTTAAAAGTGAAAGGGTTATTACATGAAAATGTTTCTCTTTAAATCCGTAGTGGTCTCGGTTTGATAATGTTTTTATGACAACATTGAGTTGATTTTTAAATGGTTCATAATCTCCCAATGCCAAATTTCTTAAAAGGGTTTTTATATCGCCATCCATGCTTAGATTGTTTCTCTTTTTTAGCTCAATGGCAAAGTAGTTAAAATAGAGCATTTTTATAACATAATTGGGTATTTGGAACTCAAACTCTCCTCCAAAAGTCTCATCTTTAATGGTAATAAACCCCATAGAGTAGATAAGCGTTATAAAGTCATCTCTAGTAAACTCTTGGTTTAAGTCGTATCTGTCTTTTATCTCTCCTACAATAGAGTTGTTTTCTATGAGTTCTTCTAAAATCTTATAGTTTCGCTCACTATCTCCAATATTAAAGAGTTTCATTATGGCTTTATAGTCACTTGCCACATTAGAATCTAGCATTTTTATGGGCATTTTACACCGTTTATAATCGTACTTAGAGATAAAATAGTTAACTAAAGTAGCGTTATAAATTCTTTCGTTTGCTTCTATATTAAATAGATACCCGTTGTACCATTTTTGTATTTTTTTTACTAATGTTTCTTTATCTATATCTTGACACTTTTTAAAAATAGAATTTTCTAAAGAGTACGCTACTTCTTGTTTTGTAAATCCTGCCATTGCATTAAAAGCTTCTTCGTTTGAAATATTTGAAACAATATTAAACCCCGAACTTAAACTATCAAGCGTAATGGGGGTTACTCCTGTGATGAACATCTTTTTTATAATACCTGTATAGGTTGCCATTTTTAGTATTTCATAAAAACTTCGGACAAAACCACCTTTACCCACGATGGTTAAAAAGTCTTTCATACTGTATGCCAAAATAGCATTGGCAAATTGGTCATATTCATCTATGAGCAGATAAATATTATCATCTTCTACTGTTTCAAAAAAATATTTCATAAGTCCTGATGGTGTTTTTATGCTTTTTAACTCATTTGTATAGGCTCTATATCCATATTGTGTAAAATATCTATGAATGGCTAATTTAACATTGTCTCTAAACGCTTCATGAATAACTTCAATTCCTCCATCTACATTTATCCCCGAAAACTCAAAAAATAAAATTCGAAAACTGTTTTTTAAAGAAGTTGGATGTTTACCAATATAGGTATTATCAAATATTAATTCAAATTCATCTTTAGAATTCTCATCATAATAATATTGTAAGGTTGAAAGAAAAAGAGATTTTCCAAACCTTCTTGGTCTTAAAAAGATTAAAAAACTTTCATTCATCTTTTCTAACTTTTCAATATACTCTGTTTTATCTATATAAAAATAATCACTATTTATTGTTACTTTTCTAAAATTGCTTTCACCATATATTATCTTCTTCATTTGAGTTACCTCTCTTTTAAGTAAATTATTATACCAACTTCTTTTTGGATTTAAATCTTTTCTCTCTATTTGTATTATACAAGGGTGTTTTCGGGGGAAAACACCCTACAAAAAACGGCATCCTTCATAGGTAGTTTACACTTCGTCTCGGTGGAAATACATACGAGAATACACATGCTAAAAAGGTATAAGTGCCTCTACTACCCATCCCTCAAACCTCTTCACATCAATAATCTCACCCCCAAACTCACTATTAATTCCCATAATCTGCCCTTCTCTGTTTTGAAGTTTAATCTTAACTCCACCAATTACAGGCTCTATCTTAT
>JALTGP010000279.1 GCA_027076905.1 Campylobacteraceae bacterium
AACTCATTAAATTTTTCTTTTAGATTGTTGGGTACACGATTAACAAATCGCTCATACTCCTCACGCTTCATCCCCTCTTTCTTATCCAAAAATTCTAAATCTTGGGCGACTCTAGCAATAAGTACCCGTTCGTTTGATTTGGTAATACTCTCTAGCCTTCTAAAACCATTATTAATATCTTTTAAAACTTTAGAAAAATCCTCTTGATTATCTTTAGCGTAAAGTTCTAGATTTTCTCTTAACAGTTCCAAGGCCATAAGCTCACCGTGAAGAGTATCATTACTATCTTTAAGTGACTCAACAGTGGTTTCAAGCTTATCAACCTGCTCCGTTAAAGAGCCCAAAATACCAAGATACCAAAATGCAAAAAAACTGGCTAATGTTCCTATAATAGCAAAAGGGAAAAGCATAAAATCACTAATAAAACTTATCAATATAGCAATAAATCCAAAGAGTCCAAGCCCCATAAAAAAGAGAGAAGGTATATTTCGTTTGTTTTTAGCAAAAAAGGTTTTATAGATAGTGTTGTAGAGTGAAAGTATTTTATTCATAAGTTATCTTTTTTAAAACGAAATATAGTTAAAGATAAATAAGAGTAGACTTAATACAACTGAAAATTGTTTAGCTTTTTTTTGTATGTAAAGATATTAAACTCACTATTAGCAGGTCAAGGAAATCGACCTGATATTATTTTGACACTAGCTTTTTTTAGCATCAAACGAGCTAACAAGTTTACCAAAGAAATCGCTAATCTCATCCATCGCTTCAACAGCTAACTTCTCAACACTCTCTTTTGAACTGTTAAAATCTTCACTGATACCTTTTCCTTTTTTCTCCCAAAAATCCTCTGCATCCATTTTGGCAAGATGGGCTTGAAGTGAAGCAGTGTCCAGTCCTGTTTGTGCATCTTTACTTACTTTATCAGTAAACTCCTGCATACTACTTTTCATCCCTTCCATCTTCTCACGGGCTTCCATCGCACCAAGGTGAGCTTGAAGTGAAGTCTCGTCACCTGCTTTACTGATATTTTCAGATGCACCATCCAGTTTGGAACTCATATCGGCAAAATTTTTCTTAAAATCACCCCAAAGTTCAGTGGCACTCTCACTTAACTCTTCTGCTAACTCTTCTACTTTACTCTCTAACTCTTTCATCGCTTTTGTTGATTTTTCTACTGCTTCTTTATACTCTTTTTCCATCTTGTCTGTCCTTATTAAATTAGATGAACAATTATAACACTTTAAAATAAATATTATTATAAAAAAAACCATTTATTATTAATCAATAAGATACTATAATTCATCACTTTTAACCATTAGGGGAAACAGATGAATATAAAACAAACCATTATGGAGATACGAGAAGCCAAGTGGTTCTCACACTTAACCACCACTATCATTGTTATATACTCCTCAATGTTGGGGATAAAAACTATGATAGATATGGATAGTACCTCTATCTTTGTTTTTCATGTTTTAGACTACTTCATTACCATATACTTTTTGGTCGAAATTCTTATTAAGATGTCGGCTGAAAAGAGTTTAAAAGATTTTTTCAAAGATAGATGGAACGTCTTTGATTTTGTTATTGTGGTGGTTACGCTTATCCCACTAGAGAACTCCACCATGGCCGCCGTTGCTCGACTCTTTAGAATATTTAGAGTCCTACGGCTTATCACCTCACGCCCCGAACTCAAAAAGATTATAGATATGCTGATTGGTGCTATCCCCTCTATTGTGGATATCGTTTTGTTAATGTTTATCATCTTCTATATTTACGCTATTATTGGAAATTTCCTCTTCGCCTCTGCTCCAAGTGGTCTGTGGAAAGACTTTTTAATCGCGATGTTAACCCTGTTTCAAATCCTCACCTTTGAAAATTGGTCAGAGATTATGTATGAAGCGATGGAGATACACTCATGGGCATGGGTATTTTTTGTAAGCTTCGTTATCATCGCTGGATTTATCTTTTTTAACCTCTTTGTTGCCGTTATTATTGGAGAGATGGAGAAGCTTAGTAAAAAAGAGGAGCATGAAGAGGAGGAGAAAAACTTCAATCTGATTCTAAGTGAGATACGAGAGCTAAGAGAAGAGGTTCGGGAGTTGAAGGAGAGGTGATTTTGTTTTTGTAAT
>JALTGP010000280.1 GCA_027076905.1 Campylobacteraceae bacterium
AAGATGACAGCATCTATCTTCTCATAGACGAATACGACCAGTTCGCCAACGCAATATTGGCTTATAGTATGCAAGATTTTCTAAAAATAGTAAGCAAAGGTGGATTTGTAAGAAGTTTTTACGAAGTGATAAAAGGAGCAACCCAAACAGGAACAGTGCAGAAGATGTTCATCACAGGAGTTACACCCATTACGCTTGATAGTTTGAGTAGTGGGTTTAATATTGTCTCCAATATCTCAAATGAGGAAAACTTTAATGAGATGGCAGGGTTTACACAAGAGGAGGTCGTTTACTCTTTGGAGGAGTCGATATTTAAAGCGTGTTTGAACATAGATAAAGATGAGTTGCTAGAAAAAATCAAAACTTGGTACAATGGATACCTTTTTAATGTAAAAGCCAATAATAGAGTCTATAACTCAACGTTAGTTAACTATTTTATCTCTAAATATGATTATAAACGATGTACCATGCCTACAAAAATGCTAGATGTCAATGTAGCAAGTGACTACCGAGCCATTATGAAACTTTTTAATATTGGCGATAGTGAGAGAAACTTTAAAATATTAGAAGATTTAATAGAAGAAAATGCTTTAACAGGAATTATAAAAGATAGATATGATTTAAATAGAGACTTTACATCTGATGATTTTATAACACTTATCTACTCTATGGGGTTTATTACCATTAAAAATGAGATAGTAGATGGACTCTATGAGTTTGAGATACCAAATTATGTGATAAAAATGCTCTATTTTAACTATTTTGCTGTAGAGCTAGAGAGACGAAATGAGTTTACCATAACCAAATCTATTGGAAAAATTTTAACCCAACTTCTTTTAGGCGATACCAAACCATTTGAAGAGCAACTAAATGAAGTGATAAAAGTTCTCTCGAACCGTGACCACATGGGGTTTGATGAGAAGTATTTTCAGATTATTGCTCTTTCACTCTTTAGCTTTGCAGAGTTCTATTTTATAGAGTCTCAACCTGAAAAAAATAAAAAATATCCCGATATTCTACTCATCGGTAGAGACCCAAGAGTGCCAAACAACTATCTGTTTGAACTTAAATGGGTTAAAGGCAAGGAGAACTATAAAACCATTAAAAAAGATGGGATAGAACAGGTTGAGGGGTATTTGAAGCTTGATAAAGTTAAAAATATTCCTAAGCTTAGAAGCTTTTTGCTTATTGGCTCTAAAGATGGGGTGGAGTTTTTGGAAATTTTTCCTTGTGATGATATTTAATCTCATCACAAGAAAAAGTAGAATTTAATCTCTACTCTTCCGAAATATTATCAAGTAAAAGCTTCTTGTTTTCTAAAAATTGTTCTTTACTGGCTTCTTTTTTTCCTACACCCATTAAGCCAGGGTTTCCGATAGACTTTAATATTTTTTTCATATATTTCATCGGTTCTTTCTCTTTGGTTAAAGCTTTTAGGTGTTTTTTTGCCTTAATGAGTAAGAGTCTTGATTTCTTATATTTATCAAAATTCTCATCAACTTGTCCTAAAAGTTCTTTGATTTCTAGTACCAAAGAGTTTTTTATGAGAGATTGAATTTTATCTGAATCTTTGGCTTTAGTAGCATCTACAAGAGGTTGATAGAGATTGCTTCCATCCTCTTCTTTAAAATACTCATAAAGCTCTTTATTGCTCTCAACCTCTGTTAAAGTTTTCTCAAAATCTTCTGATTTAACAGCTTTAGTAATATTTTCATAAGCCACAATGGTTACCTCGACATTGGCTTCATCGAAGGGGCAAGAGAGTAGTAGTAGTGTTGAGAAAAGTATGGTTGTAATGTATTTAATCATTTTGTTTATCCTTGTTTTTGTTAGTGTTAACTCGCTTTAATAAAAATGCAATCAAAAGGATATATCCACCCCATCCCATAAACTGTATGAGTGATGGTGTGGCATCATATCCCATTAAAATACCCATGACTTTACCTACAATAGAGTCATTTGAGAGTAAAAAGCTACTGTCATAAAGAGGTGCTTTTATCATTGGTAAGTACTCATAGGCTTGTAAACCTTTGATAAAAAGTCCCACCAACCCTGCTACAATAAGTAAAATAAGGTAGGAGCTGTATTGAAAAAACTTTTTAAGTGGTA
>JALTGP010000281.1 GCA_027076905.1 Campylobacteraceae bacterium
TCGGTTAAAAACTAAGAGTTTTGGTAGGATTCATCAAGAGATTTGCTTGGAGTTTGAGTGTAAAGAGGGGTAAGTTTGGTAGTTTTTTTAATTAGGTGGATATTCAACGTCTGACACCTGAGGTTGACACCTGAGGTTGAGGTTGAGGTTAGACTATGTAAATTCACTTGATGTTTATCTTTCAGTGATTACTATTGGAGAGATTCGTTTTGGGATTGAAAAATTGGATAAAGAACATCAATCTAAAAAAATAAAAATGCTATCAAGTTGCTTAGACAATGACCTTATGCAACGTTTTGATGGTCGAATAATTGATAAATAGACCATGTTAAAATGGGGAGAGATAAACGGACAGCTTCAAAAGATGGGAAGACCAATGCCTATTATGGACTCATTGATTGCCTCATCTTGTTTGGCTAAGGGGGTTGTTTTGATTACTCGAAATAATAGTTTTGAGATGGAGATGATTAATCCGTTTTAGAGTAATGATAGACTCCTAAGCTTGTTTTGTTATTGTTACTCTCATATCCGTTCCCACCGAGGACGGAGTGGGAACGAGCAAAAAAGTATAAACGCAGAGGACACCTTTGGCAAGGACGATTTAAATCGTTGTATGTGACTGACGAAGCTTATCTGTATACATTAATACTTTATATAGATCAAAACCCACTCAAAGCAAAGATGGTAAAAAAAATAGAAGATTACCCTTATGTAACAGCACACTATCTTTTAAAAAAAGAGCCTTTGCCTCTTTGTTTGAAAAACTCCTATATGGCACAAAACTATCGAGAAGCCATAGAAGAGGAGTGGGGAATAGGTTATTGTTATCACCTGACCCCTTTTATTCAACAATCATAGAAAATGCCAACGCTTTTGAGGCGATAGAGTTACGACATCCTATTATAGAAGCCAATGAGCAGAGTGGTATCTATGTGCCAAATGATGTCTATTTAGGCTCAGGCATAGAGACAACGCACAGACACATTACCCTAACAGCCTCTGAGGGAAAAGAGGTTAATGGAATCTTGCTTTATGGTATCAACTCTTCGGGTAAATCTTCGCTGATGAAGAGTATTGGGCTTTGTGTTATCTTGGCACAAGCTGGTTTTTTTGTTCCTGCTAAAGAGCTAAAAATAGGGCTTTACGATAAACTTTTTACCCGTATTGTTTCGGGGGATAATCTATATAAAGGCTTATCTACTTTTGCTATCGAGATGATGGAGCTTAAAAATATTTTTAACCGAGCCACAGAAAAAAGCCTTATTTTAGGAGATGAGATTTCACAAGGAACAGAGACAGAATCGGGTCTGGCGATTGTAGCAGGAGCTATTTTAAAACTTTTGGAACTCAACTCTACTTTTATCTTTGCAACCCATCTGCATCAACTCAAAAATATTGAGCCTTTACAAAAACTTGACTCGTTGATTCTTTTACATTTAGGGGTCAAATACGATGAAGAGAACGATGCACTTATCTACAACCGAAAACTACAACTGGGCATGGGAAGTTCTCTTTATGGTTTAGAGTTTGCTAAGTCTCTGCACATGGACGAGCAGTTTCTAAAAAACGCCTACAGCATCCGAAAAGACCTTATTGGAAAGCACTCTGAGCTTAAAAATATAAGCCGACAAAAACGCAGTAGATACAATAAAAACCTCTACGTTACCAAATGTGCATTATGTGAAGAGGCTGTTGAAGACGTACACCACATACAACCCCAAGAGAGAGCAGATGATGCAGGAATGATTGGGTATATTAATAAAAATCATAAATATAATCTGATTCCTTTATGCAAAAAACATCATAAAATGGTGCATGAGGGGAAGGTTCATATCTCTGGGTTTGTTATGACTTCTAAGGGGTTGAAGCTTCATTATGAGGAGGGCTAAGCTAACCTACTTGTAATCTAGGTGTTGCATTAAATTGTAGTTTTAGAGCATTCATAATTTTCATAACCGTTTCAAATCTAGGCTTGGCATTAGGACGAAAAGCTTTATATAAACTCTCTCTACCCAAACCTGTATCTTTTGCTATTTGTGCCATTCCTCTAGCTTTAGCAACATAGCCAATGGCTCTTATAAACTCTTCGTTATCTCCATCTT
>JALTGP010000282.1 GCA_027076905.1 Campylobacteraceae bacterium
ATAAAACATAATATTGCCTTAATGATTCTTATGTTTTTATAATCAACCATAAGATATAATCCCTAAATTACATTAAAAAGAAGATTTATGAAAAATTATAGCGATATTTACATCCCAAAATCAAGTCCTCATGACCCTGATGAGAATGGTCACTTCGGAAAAGAGAATGACAAACATAGATATGGTGGGCGTTTTGTTCCTGAGACACTAATGCCAACACTTGAAAAGCTTAGAGTTGATTATGAAGCGATACGATTTGATAAAGATTTTTGGTCAGAAGTGGACTACTACTACAAAAATTTTGTGGGTCGTCCCTCTGCACTCTATTTTGCTGAAAATATCTCCAAAGAGCTAAATGCCAAGGTCTATCTAAAGAGAGAAGACCTAAATCATACAGGAGCGCATAAGATAAACCACACCATAGCTCAAGCAGTTCTGGCAAAACGTCTGAATAAAAAAAGAGTTATTGCCGAGACAGGAGCAGGACAACATGGGGTGGCAACAGCTACAGTTGCTGCACTGTTTGGACTGGAGTGTGAAGTTTTTATGGGAGCCAAAGATGTAGCACGTCAAGAGCTAAATGTTTTTAGAATGAAACTTCTTGGAGCCAAAGTTCACGCTGTAGAGTCAGGAAGTAAAACCCTAAAAGATGCCATGAACGATGCCATCCGTCATTGGGTTACCAATGCTAGAGATACTTACTATATTATTGGAACAGTAGCAGGTCCTCATCCATATCCCATGATGATACGAGATATTCAGTCTATTATTGGTTGGGAGGCGAAGTCTCAACTCAATGTGGTTGAAGGGTGTCTACCCGATAAAGTCATCGCCTGTATTGGAGGAGGCTCAAACGCCATTGGTATCTTTAATCACTTCTTAGAAGATAAATCAGTCGAATGTATCGGTATAGAAGCAGGAGGATTGGGACTTGACAGCAAACATGGCTGTTCCCTAGAAAAAGGAAGCCCAGGAGTCCTTCATGGTCAGCTAAGTTATCTACTCCAAGATGAAGATGGACAGATTCAAGAGGCACACTCCATCTCGGCAGGACTCGATTATCCAGGAATTGGACCTGAACACGCATTTTTCAAAGATAATAATATAGTCACCTATGACCACATCACCGATGATGAAGCTATGGAGGCATTTGTATGGCTATCCCAAGCCGAAGGAATTATCCCAGCATTTGAGTCATCTCATGCCATTGCCTATCTTAAAAAAATGAAAAAAGAGGATATTGAGGGCAAAACTATTTTGGTCAATCTTTCAGGACGAGGTGACAAAGATATGATTCAGGCTCAGGATATTTTGAAAGGGAAGTTTTAATAGATTTTACTTTGTGATATATGCCATCTCAGACACGCAAAGTTAAGCAGGGAAAAAGAGACGATTGGCTCTTTTGAATAGAGATCTAGGGTACAGAGAAAAAATCACATTGAAGAGGGAAGTAGTGATGATGGAATTATTTTTCCAACCTCCCTTTAACAAAAAATCAATGAAAATACTTAATTAAACTTCTAATTAGCTCCCCCACGCAATACATCAAGTACATTGGTAGCATAAGAACCTTTTGGAAGGGTAAACTCTAACTCATAATGAGCTCTCTCCTCCACATAGTTTTTTTTGATATCGGTTACTTTAATCCAAGCATAGCGTCTCACTCCATTTTCTCCTATCTCTTCATCATAGTTTTTTTCTATTATTTCAGAAATTTTAGTTGTTCGAGTCACACGTTTTCCTGCCAATAACCCCGAAGGAGAGATATCAAACTCACTAAAGCGTCTTGCCTCCTCTTCTAGTGACTCCAACTCAAATACCCGTCCAAAAGGGTAGTGCATCATCAAGTCCCCCTCCAAAATCTTAAAAAAATGGGGTTGCTCTTTTGTTCCTTTGAGACTTCCTTCAGGTAAATCAAATACCCTCTCAGCCTCTGCTTCACTAAATGCCTCTAATAACATAGAAAGCTCTATCCTTTTAGAGAGCCATCCATTAAATAGATACGACTGATAGGAGTTAAGCAAAAAAGTTCGGGTCTTTCTATCTCTCATCTTTAATCTCCCCTCCATAATCGCTTTTCCCTCTTCCCAATTATTACCATCTGTTCCAAAACGTTGATTGCCAAAATAGTTTGGCACACCATTTTTTTTAACCCACTTTAGCACAGAGTCGAGTTTGTCTTTTTGAACGCCTAGCACTTTTTTTAGACGAATTTTAAAGTGATTACCCTTTAGATGCCCTATGCGTATCTTATTGTTATGGCGATATGTTCCAAGTATTTTAATCTTCTCATGATTAAATGTTTTGAGCTTCTCTTCATTATCTTTTGCTAAAATAGAAAGATACTGCATAGTCATTGCGTTCTTGTCTTTTAACCCTGCATAGCCGATATCTCGCTGTTTTATCTTGAGATACTTAGCCAATGCAGTTATCATCTCCCATGTGGTCATATCTTTTTTACGGATATGTAAAACCAGATGCTCCCCCTCTCCTGAAAACTCATAAAGGGGAATCTCATCAACAACAAAATCACGACTTGTAGGGTTAAATATAAAACTATTTTTTACCTTTATAGGATAGAGCAGACTCATCAATTAGTACCCTACTCTATCTATTTTGGCTTTAAAACATCGACTCTTTGGTTTTTCTCCTTGGCGTAGTAGTTCACTTAGCTTATCACTTCCACTTCCTAGATGTAACCACAACTCAGTAATCAACCCCTTTTGACAATTCATCGTCACGTGTTCTCCTGCACCTTTTCCAAATGCACTATTAAATACAGCTTGAATCTCTTTTAAAGAGACTTTTTTTCCTACATTTTTCTCAAAAAAATCTTGAACTTTTGACTCATTTACCTGTGTCATTAAATTCATCGCATCATCATAATAATCACTCGCCCCCGTACCATAACACGTCCCATGTTTTATCCACTCATGCTTGTGTAAGTTTGAACCATACCCTGGCATCAATTTTGCCAATCTCTCTCTGGTTATGGAGCTTAAATCAAGCTTGTTTAGTCGATTCCACTGCTTGTTTTTATCCATACCCACCTGTTTTTTATCCACATTACAGTATTGATTATTTTTAGGTTGTGGCCAAAGACCATGAAGTACAAAGTTTGACGCTCCAAAATCTTTTGAACTCATACGTTTACACTCTTTTTTATATTGATGGGTTTGACAAAATGCATTTTGCCAAGAGATTGCCAAAAGATTCTGTTTACTATTTTTTGAATGCTTTGGTCTATTTTTAACTGTTGAGGTTGAAGAGGTTGGCTTTTTTGTCATATTTTTTCCAGAAAAACACCCATTATCAACCCAACGTTGAGCGATTCTCTCTCCTGAAATTAATGTCAATATTTGACCTTTATTATGATTTAAAATTCGATACTTTTTTCCAATTTCAAGTTTTATCCCATTGGTATTGGTTGTATGTTTCATGTTATTATAGGCTTCACATGATTTTGTCGCCTCTTGATAGTTTTCTGCTTTTTTGGACATCGCAACCATTGGCAAAGCCATTAATAGTGATGATATAATTATTTTTTTCATTATATTCCTTTATATTTTGATATGATTGTAGTTAAAACTTATTAAAATTGGAATAAAAAATGATATTTAATTCACTAGAGAGAGTCCCAAAAGAGTTTGGCACAGAAAAAAAAGCCCCGTAATTCAAGGAAAACTAGAGTTAAAGATATTTGTTTCGTTGCCTTTGAAATTTGGTAGTTATTTAATTTGTATTCCTAAAGAGCTAGAGGCTTCCTAACTAGCAAACTCCAACGAGTCTGAACACGAAAGGCTTTTGAGTTTAATCCTAAATTTAGGAGGTCAAAGGCTAGTTCCTAGCCCAAACACCATTTTAATTGTAAGTCTACATTACCAGCAGGAGACATCTTCAAGAGTTGTTCAATATCTGATATGCAGGGACTTACGCGTCAATGTGCATAGTCTAAGCTAAAGTACCGTGTCATGAATAGCCACTTTTTGTGCTATAACATTAGTGACTCGGATGTTCTTAAAGTATTCTTGGCTATAAGTAAAAAGTGGCTATTCATGACACGGTACTTTAATTTGGGTTAACTTTGAGCCTAGGAAAACTACTGTTTAAATTTGTGGGTGGTGAGAAAAATTTAAATAGATTAATTAGGTATTCCATCCCATATCTCAATATCATCAATCCACTGATACTTTGGATTTACATCTCCGTATATTTGGGTCAACATAATAAAATCAATAGGTTTTGAGTTTCGAGTAGTTGGTCCATAATGGTCGCCGATTACTTTTCCATTTATTTTCCATAATGCCCTGCCATCATCACCTTCACTCCAATGCCAGTAAAATTCAGTCATAAACCATTCATCTTTTGGAACAGGAACTGTTTTGTTGTCAATTTCCCAAATAGAGTTTTCAGGGTTTTTATCACCTTGCCAGTGCCAATAAGGCACTCCATCATCATCTGTATAGATAAATGCAATTAGTCTAAATCCATCATTTTTTGCATACTCTTTGGTTTTATATTCAAAAATAGCTCTCCACATATCTGGTTTGAATAGACTTGCACTATCCATTTTCATCCAATACTTTATATATAAGTCTTTTTTCCCTTCTTGAATATTTAGAATTTCATATGGGTTTTGAGTTATTCCTAAGTCATAGTTTTCGATGCTATATAAAGTTTTAGTATAGTCTCCATTGTGTCCAATAATCGTTTGAATCTCACTTTGAACAGCTTGATGGTTATCATCCTCTATATAATGCAAAGCACTCTCTTTTGCTCCAAGTATACTAATCGGCCAAGAGAAACCAGTTTTATTATCCGTGCCTTTTATGTATCTATACTCTTCACTATCAAGATAAGAAGTATGGTCAATATAGACACCATCTTCAAAACCTGATTTAAATAAAAGCGTAGGTTCAACAGATGAGATAAACCTCTCATTTTTCACTAAATCTCTAAAAGTTTTTTGCACCTCTAAAGAGGAATCCAATCTTAGTGTACTCACCGTCTCATCTTCATTTTCCCAATTTTCATGCCAAGGGCTAATGGCAGAAAATTTTATATAAGGATTATCTAAAATTGTTTTAAATGCATCTTTTAGCCATATACTTTTGTTGCCATCTTGATGAAAATCTGTTACCCCAAACTCCAAAAGTGCAATAGGTTTTGTACTGTTAAGCTCTTTGTATGAATCTATATAATCTTCAAGTTGAGTAGAAAATCCTAAACCCTCCCACTCTTCATCTAGCGTTTGAACTCCATATAGACTAAAACCTATCCAGTCTATATAGTTATCCCCTGGATAGTAGTATTTGGGTTGATTCCACTCTTTGTTTGGAAATGAACTGTAATTAAAGTGATAAAACCATGTGATATGATTGACTTCTTCTTGTTTAAATATATCAATAATATGTCTATAAGCATCTCTGTATCTCTCTGGACCATCTGGGTAGTTTGGATTGCCATATCCATCCTTTTTGTCGGCTCCATTAAACACTCCACTATATCCAAACCAATTCCCATTTGCTTCAACTGCAAAATCAACAAGTAGTGGGATATTATCCTCTTTTGCATCTTTTGCCCACTGTTTTAACTCTGTATCAAAATCACCATCTATGATTTTTTGTAAAGAAAATTGCGTCTCTGCAACTCCTTGAGTCTCATCGCTTCTAGGCATCAATCTTACATAAGGAATGCTTCTGGTATCATTGATTGCATGAATATGCTCTTTGGGATATTTGATACCATTAAACCAATTTTTAGAGAAACATGCCCATACTATTTTTTTGTTGGCAATTGCTTCAAAGTCTCTGACTTTTTGACTTGTAACATCATCTTCAGAACCTCCAAAATCAGGAAATGCACCAAAATAGATTTTGTTATCAGCAGGAGGGAGCAGTTTTGTCGCTCTTGTTATTGTCTCTTCTACCTCTGTTTGAGGGGAGTTATTTTCGCCACTACTGTTGCTATTGTTGCATCCAGTTAAAAATAGTAAGATTATTATAGTAATTGATAGTTTCATTTTATTCCTTACTTCATGAAGTACATAGTATACTGAGTAGAACTTTTAAATATTTTTTTAACATCTGTTTACTAATTTTGCTATTTTCTATGTCTCCATAAGTAACACCCCCCTATTTTTAGCTCTTTCACCTTAAAATATTTACAAAAAAACCCAATCTATATATAATCTAAACTTAAAATAAAAATAAGGAAATAGCGGATGAAAAAACTACTACTAACAACCCTACTAATAGGTATAACAACCATAACTATGGCAGAGACAATTGACTTGGATAAATCAAAAGGAACAGACCAAGAGGTGATAAGCTCACTAAGTCCAACACCTGCAAGTTTTACTGTAGATGAAAATAGCACCATTAAGGCTACTTTTGATATAGAGTTACAGCAA
>JALTGP010000283.1 GCA_027076905.1 Campylobacteraceae bacterium
ATAAAACCGTTCTTAAAATCCATAAGATAGAGCCTGTAATTGGTGGAGTTAAGATTAAACTTCAAAACAGAGAAGGGCAGATTATGGGAATTAATAGTGAGTTTGGGGGTGAGGTTATTGATGTGAAAAGGTTTGAGAATTGGATAGTAAGTACTTAAGGAATGTAAATTAAATAAGTTCCAATAGCTAATAGCCTAATCTCTAATTTTCTCCAACCACCCGTCTAAGGTCTTCTCAAACCCCTGCTTGGAGCTTGTATAAAATCTCATCGGTTGACCAAGATACTCCTGCTCTACCCATCCTTCAAAGTTATGAGGGTTAAGATAGAGATGTTTTTCTTTGGTAAGTGCAGAGGGAATGGGAACAATAGCTCCCTCTTGAACGGCTTTTAATGCACTGTTGATAGCCAAATATGCACTATTGGATTTGGGACAAGATGCCAAATAGACCACCAGTTGAGCCAAAGGGATACGAGCCTCTGGGTAGCCTATCTGTTTTACGATAGTCAGTGTAGACGCAGAGAGATTTAGAGCATTTGGGTTGGCATTTCCAATATCCTCACTTGCCAAAATAGCCAAACGTCTGGCTAAAAACTCAGGTGGTTCACCTCCGTTGATGAGTCGTGCTAGATAGTAGAGTCCTGCATCTACGTCTGAACCTCGTATGGATTTTATTAGAGCAGAGGTGAGGTGATAGTGGCTATCTGCTTCGGCTGAACCCTGTTGCATTGCATGGGGGCGAATGGATTTTAGTTGCTCTAGGCTAACCTCTGCTCCTAATGCTTTTGCAGACTCTAGGAGATTGAGCATCGCTCTGGCATCACCTCCACTTGATGTGATTAAAAAGTTTTTCACATCCTGTGAAAAGTCTGTCTTTTCAGCTTGTAGCACACGCTCTAGGTAATGCTCCATGGATAGATTGTCAATGGGCTTTAACTCAAAAAGATGGGAGCGTGAACGCATCGCAGAGGTGAGTGAAAAATAGGGATTTTCAGTAGATGCCCCTATAATTAGAGCCGATTGATTCTCCATAAAAGGCAATAAAACCTCTTGTTGATTTTTACTAAGTCGATGAATCTCATCTATAAAGATAAGGGGTTTCTCAAGGGCATTGGCATAGGTTTTAAAAATATTTCGTAACTCTTCTACTTTGAGGGTAGTGGCATTTAGCTCATAGAAGGGGTATTGTAGATATTTGGCAATGGCTCGTGCTAGGGTGGTTTTCCCTACCCCTGTTGCCCCATAAAAAAAGCTGTGAATAAGTGCATTTTTTTCTATCAATGTTAGAAGAACTGCACCCTCACCCAAGAGATGAGACTGTCCTACTATCTCATTTAGATGCGTAGGACGATATTTTAACGCAAGAGACATTATTTTTTAGGACTCTTCTTTTCATTAAAACCCTTTTTATTTTTGGTTCTATTGATTTTGTCCTGCTCTTGATTGGCTTTTTTCTCTTTTAGCCTCTCTGCATTGATACGGTCTTGCTCCTCTTTTTTATCCTGTTTCTCCTGTTGAGCCATAGCTTTGAGGTATTTGTGAATATCATCATACTCACGTCTTGTAAAGTATCGTGTCTTATTGGTAGGAAGATTATTAAGCTCCATCCCTCCAAATCCAACTCTTTTTAAATCAAGTACATTCGCTTCAAAGTGACCAAAAAAACGGCGAAGCTCTCGGTTTTTTCCCTCGGCAATGGTAACACGAAGCTTGGTAAAGCTCTCAGATACTCCTCTTACTTCATAGTTAATAAAAGGTGAAAACTCCATTGAATAGACTTTACTCTTCTCATGTCCCCCTGCTCGTGCATCATCAAGCACCAATCCCTCTCGCATCGCCTCCTCCATCTCAGGAGTTAATGGCTTATCTATCTTGATGTTATAGGTTCTATCAAGTTCACTGTTCATCAACACATCAGCTACTCTTGGGGAGTCGGTCATTACAAGTAACCCCTCCGAAGCGTAATCAAGCCGTCCCACAGGGATAAAGTGTCGAAATTTACCTGCTAGTTTATGATAGATGGTGGTACGCCCACGGTCATCACGTTTGGTAACCAGCGTCCCTTTCGGTTTGTTGTAGATAATCATAGTAAGCTCAGTACGCTCTTTAATTGGCATACCTTTGATAGCGATATGGTCACCTTCTTTAACATCATAGCTAAAGCTCTCTACTTTTTGTCTGTTAACCGTCACTTCACCAGCTTCAATAAGCTTGTCAGCATCACGACGTGAATATTTACTATTATGTGAGATAAATTTGTTAAGTCTCATGGATTTTCTTTCTATTTAGATTATTGTAAGTATAGCATAAAAATTTTATTCACATCTTTTTCATTTAATTGTATTTATTTTTTATATATAATTTTTTATTTTAAGAAAATATATTTTTTTTGATTGTTTATAATTTTTTTTGATTTAAGTATTTATAATAAAAGAGGGGTTATTCACTTAAAAATAGGATTTTTAGCCTATTTATGTGATTAACTTTACTTATTCACCATGTGAATAAGTAAGTTATAACTTTAATATTATTTAGCTTTATTGAGTTGTGAATTATCAGATACAATACCTGTTAACTCATCAATATGAAGGTTATCATTGATTATTTCTTCTTCACTATCACTCTTTTCACTGCATCTAGCCAAAGCAAATAGATATCCAATGATTACGCCTAAAAGTATGGCAATAGTAATAAAAGTACTTATCTGTTGTGAGGTTTGTGTCATATTCTATCCTGTGTGAATTTATTATATATTACGATTATATATTACGATTATATTATGATAGGATTAAATTATGCTGTTGAGTCCCAATATTGTGGGACTCTATAAATTATGTGAGAAATACAGTAGGTGTAATAATAGGATATTGTCGTTTTGTTCTAACAATATGTTTACGAACAGCCATACGAATCTCCTCTTGAATTGATTTAACGGATAAGGTCTCGTCCTCTTTTAGATTTAAAAGAAGTGTCTCTATAATATTTTCAATCTCATGACTAAATCGTTTTGCCTCTTTGATAGGAATAAGACCATGTGTGTTCACCACTGCTTTGTCAACCACTTTTCTAGTTGATTTATTGATTTGAAGTGAAATGGTTACCACACCCTCATCTGCCATCTTCTGTCTGTCATTGACAATATCTGCTTTTATCTCTTTGTTGTTTTGGTTATCAATATAGCTTTTACCTGTCTTGACTGTTTTAACTTTTTTAACATATTTACTGGTAATCTCCACTTGGTCACCATCACTCATAAGTAGAATATTACGCTCATTTACCCCACAGCTAACCCCCGTCTTAGCGTGTTTGGCAATATGGTTATACTCCCCATGCACAGGCAAGAAGAATTTTGGTTGAGAGAGTCTTAAGATAAGCTTTTGCTCCTCTTGTGATGCGTGACCTGAGACGTGAATATTCTCAAAATCTTTATATCTAACTGTTACTCCTGCTTTCATAAGTTTGTTCATAAGGCTTGATACTGAGCCCTCATTCCCTGGAATGGCGTGTGCAGAGATAATCACGGTATCGGTTGGTTTTAGCTTGATATGACGATGCTCATCAGTTGCCATTCGAGAGAGTGCTGCCATCTCTTCCCCTTGTGAACCTGTGGTGACTACCAACACCTCTTCATCGGGATATCGGTTGACCTCATGAGGCTCAATAAAGTTTTTATCTGGAATATCCACATAACCTAAACGCCGTGCAATCTCAATATTTCGCTCCATTGAACGACCAATAACACAAAGCTTACGCCCTACTGCTACCCCTCTTACCATCGCTTGAAAAATACGGTGGGTATTTGAGGAGAAAGTAGACATAATCACACGCCCCTTAGCAAGGTCAAAGAGTGTATCAAATGTTTTTCCTACCAGTGCTTCTGATTTTGTAAACCCTGGATTATGAGAGTTGGTACTATCAGAGAAAAGACATAAAACCCCTTTTGCTCCATAGTGTGCAAATCTATGTAGGTCAGTGGTCAGTCCATCAATTGGGGTATGATCTATTTTAAAGTCAGCTGTGTGTAAAATAGTTCCAGCTTTAGTCTGAATTGCCAATCCACACGCATCCACAATTGAGTGTGTCATATGCATAAACTCAATTTTAAACGTACCAATATCATAAATTTTACGCTTTGAGATATAGTTAAAATACTTTACATCATCTTTTAATTTATGCTCATTAAACTTATTCTCTATCATAGTAAGTGCCAAAGGTGTTCCATAGATTGGAAACTTTAGCTCTTTAAATAGATAAGGAACAGCACCAATGTGATCCTCGTGTGCATGGGTAATAATAACCGCTTTAATTTTATCTTTTATCGAATGGAGATAGGTAAAGTCTGGCACTAAGATATCAACACCATGCATCGTCTCGTCAGGAAAACTCATCCCCACGTCAATCACAATAGCAGTATCTTCATCTTCAAGTACTGCCATATTCCCACCAATTTCTCCCAATCCACCAAGTGGAGTAAATCTGATTTTATTCTTATTAGAGACATCAACTTGTCTCCAAGGGTTCATTCTATCATCATTGGCTGTTCTGTTCTCTACTAAGGCATCTTTTAACTCTGTGCTTAGTGGTCCCATCGCATTTTTGTTATTACGTCTATTTTTATTTCCCGAGTTTTTATTTTTATTTTTATTCTGATTTGGATTTAGATTTGGCTTTTTGGGGTGTGGATTACTTTTTTGTTTACTATTGGGAGTACTGTTCTTTGGCTTTTGTGTGGTTCGTTTTTCATGATTTTTTTTCTCAGGAGTTTTTTTATTTCCATCAATATCTTTATCAGGAACAATCACATTTCCATTAATCTCTTTCTCTGTAACAACTTTGTTTCCATTTTCAAGTTGTGTTGGAGCTTTTGGTCGTCTATGAGGGTTACCTGCTCTTTTGGGTCTCTCTGGTCTATCTCTTCTTGGTTTTGTCTCATTTGTATTATTATTACTGTTATTTGTAGGCGTACTACTCTCTTTTTTATTCTCTTCCATCTATATTTTCCTTATTTATTTATTTATTTATTAATTCATTATATAAGTGATGATACATAGATGTCTCAACTTCATGAGGTCGAATGGTTGGACTCACTTCCAACTCTTGGAGCAGTGTTTCAATTTTATCTTTGTCGTAGTGAGTTGCCAAGTTTTTAGAAAGTTTTTTACGAGGTTGTTTAAATGCAACCTTTAAAAACTCTTCAAACTCTTGATTATCTTCACTACGACTTTTTCGTATTAAAAGAATAGAAGAGGTTACCTTTGGTGGTGGAACAAAATTCTCTGCACCCACATCAAAAAGTAGCTCACCATAGCCCACGGTCTGTGTTAAAACCGATAGTCCTGAAAAAGCTTTCTCCCCTGCTTGTGCAGAAAATTTTTGGGCAACCTCTTTTTGAACCATTACCAATACAGACTGGCAATGCTCATCTTTTAATGCTTTCAAGATAATATTGGTAGCTATATAGTACGGAAGATTTGCCACAAGATGATATTTCTCATCCAGCAGAAGATTATCTTCCCACTTTTTTAGCACATCTCCACACTCTATCTTTAGCGACTCTTTGTGGAGAGATTCACTAAATATATTTTGGAGATGTTCACATAATCTCTTATCAACCTCAAATGCTGTGACATTTCGAGCTACTACTAGCTCTTTGGTTAAATCACCTAAGCCAGGCCCAATTTCTGCAACGCGTAGATTGTCGTTGGGAATCGATTGGATGATTCGTTTTATAATGGCATCATTTTTTAAAAAATTCTGACCATATCGTTTATTTGCAAATTCTGATAGATTTTTAATTTTGTTCATTTTACACAATTCTTACTTAAGATTTAATTTTGACTATCATTCTACCATAAAATTAATTAGACATCTTGCAAAACTCTTTGGAATCGGAGACTTTAGTCCCGAACAAAACAAGGCTAAAGCCATCGGTTCCTAGTTTTGCAAGATGTTTTTTATTTTTTGTTTGCCAAGTTTTTAAGGTTTTAAGGCGTACTATCAAATTGTAGCGTAAAAGCACCTCATTCATGGGGTAGCCTAAAAAATAATCTAATTCATAAACCGTTAACACTAAAAGAGTAAACTTACAAAAAAAATAAGGACAACTCCAATGAAACTAAAAACAAATATTTTTCTAACCCTAGCTCTTTTAAATATAGCTAATGCAACACCAACAGGTGAAGCGTTGGTTAAAAGTAAATGCTCAGTTTGTCATACTATGACTCGTCCACAAGATATAAGTAAGCTTATTGCACCCCCTATGATGGGTGTTATGAGACATGTTAAAATGGCTTATCCAGATAAAGATAGTGCAGTTGCTTTTATTAAAGATTATGTATTGAACCCAAGTAGTAAGAAGGCTCTTTGT
>JALTGP010000284.1 GCA_027076905.1 Campylobacteraceae bacterium
AATTTTTTTAAGTAACGCTCACAAAGTAAAAAATCTAAAAATCAAATAGTAGATTATAGATTTGAGAAGCAGGTTTCTGCTCTCCTAAAAAAGCAACACTGTCAAAAGAGAGACTCTCCTCTTTTATGATGGCACAACTAAGAGCATCTCCATATATGGCAGAGGTATCTATACAGATTCTGTTTTTATATTGACGAATATTGGGCTGAGAAAGATGTCCAAAAATATGATAATGGGTATTATCCTCTGCCTCTTTGTGTGTGTAGGCAAGAAGCTTATCCAGTTTTATTCCTATATTTTTACTTCTTGAGGCTGATTTTATCATTTTGTGATAGGAGGTCATATCCTCTTTTGCCAAATATTTTTCTTCACAAGGGGCATGGGTAAAGGTTACGGAAAACTCACTACTATAGGTATATTTTAACCACGGATAGCACCAGCTGTAAATCTCTAAAAACTTCTCTTTGAGTGCGACATCATGCTCAAGAAGCTCAACCGTATTATAATATTTCTCTTTTTCGATTAAACGTTTAGGGGTCATCTCTAGGGTAATATCCTTGGAGATAAAACGCTCAATCATTATCTCATGATTTCCCATTATCAGATAAAAGTGTTGTCGTTTTTGATTAAGGTGAATATAATTTTTATGAATAAACTCTATGGTTTCCCCAATTTTTTTACGGCTACCTTTATCAACAAAGTCACCCAAAAGTATAATAGATTTCGCCGTAGAAGAGGGATGAATAAGTTCATTTTTATCTATGCTGAACCCATTTTGACGCAGAAGTTGTTTGAGTTCGTCCACACATCCGTGAACGTCCCCCACAACAAGATACTCATCTTCACAAGGAAGAGAAGCATTTTTTATGGTTGAAGATATCATCAACCGACGCTAAAGTCTCGCTTGGCAGCGTTAAGTTCAATGATAAACCCACCTGTAGCGTCAATAAATGACATCAATGCTAATACCAAGAATGTTGCATTTTGCGCCCATGGAACCATAAAGAAAAGTACTACAAAGATGACAGCTACTACAAAACTAAGCAGTGTTTCTGTAGCACCAAATGCTTGTGATGTGGCTGCTTTTGCAACCTCTACAAACAGTGCTAATGTACCCACAATCAAAAAGAGTTCTCTGACTCTAATTACAAACTCTCTTCCTGGTCCCATATGATGTGTTAAGACGGGTGTATTAAGTGTAATATCCTTTAGATATGGCATATAATCATGCCCCAAGTGTAAACCAACATAAGCCAATAAAATCCATGTAAATGTAGACATTCCTGTAATAAAAAACATTCTAGTTCCTCTCTTTTTTTTATTTAAATTTTTCTCTTTTATTTTTTTTGCCACTGCAAGTTGACTAAAAAAACTCATACTCTTCTAACCTACTACTTTTGACCCATTGTTTGGGACATATACTCTGTACCCATTATTTTATCCATTGAAGGACCATCTGATGGATAGATAACAAACTTTGCATTATCAGATGCTGATAGGTTTTTCATGGAGTTAATGTAATCCAAGGACTTTGTAAACTCTAAGATTTTTTCATTACTCATATCAGGCATATTTTTTTGTAAAATTTCAATTTTATGCAGTAGTGCTTCTGCTTCTAGTTGTGCTGATTTCTTTTTACCTTCTGCTTCTGTCACCATCGCTTTACTTTGATTTTCAGCAACAGTAATTTTTTCCATAGCTTTTTTAATCTCATCAGAATATCCCAGACTTTCAAACTGAACTTGATTAACCTCCAAGCCCCAACGGATACTGTCCTCTTTGATATGTGCTACTACTTTTTTAGAGATGCTTACAAGACTTATCTGAATCTCTTTAAGCTCCATACCACCCATAATATCAACTGTACCTGTCATAATTCTACTTTTTATAGCTGCTTTATAATCATCAACATCATTAACAGCTTTAAGTGGATTTTTTATTGTAACCATAGCAATCATATCAACATTAATATTAATATTATCTTTAGTAATAATTGTCTGTTCTGGTGGGTCAATCTGTTGCTCTTTAAGGGAGACTTTCTCCTCAATCCTATCAAGTCCAGGAATAATACGATTAAGCCCTTCATAAAGAACTCTGTCTTTTCCTAAACGGTCAACAATCCACGCTTCTTTATTTGGTACGATAATGATAGGTAGTATCTTTTCCCAGCCAATTGTATATAAAATCAATACAATGACGGCCAATACAAAGAAAATTCCTAAAAACCAAGTTAATGCAACTGATGATTCTAACATTTCTAATCCCTTTTTTATTAATTTATAATATGTCAGTCAAATTATAACAAATAATCATTGAAATGTGAACTAAAAGTTGAAAAAACTTGATTTAAAAGAGTTTTAGTCAATTTTATGCTAGAATAAGTGTAATATTTGTAGAAAATAAAATTTTTAAATCGTATATAAGGGTAAAGCTTTGTTTCAACATATAACAGATAATGATAATATTAATAATAAAAAGAGTTTTTCTGATGCTTATCGCTCAGAAATTCTTGATAATAACAGTAATAAGAAGGAGGAGTCTTCTCTCAAAAAATTAATGTTTATATTGTTACTTGTAGTGTTTATCTCTACAGTAAGTATACTTACTTATAAATATTTTAGTGGTAACACTCCCCCACAGAATACAAGAGAGGCAACAGTTGAAACAAAAGTGACAAAAGAAGAGTTAATACAGGAAGAATTAACAGAAGATAATCTACCACAGTCAACAGCGATGGAGTCTATGATACTTGAGGATGTTGAGAGTCTGGAAATTATGGAAGCAGCACGGGTAAAAGAGATGATACCCACACCCAATGCCAATAAAAATGATATTGATAATATAGCTGAGCAGATGAAACTTGAAATTTCAAAAGAGTTGAATAGAAAAAATAGCTCTTCAAATATCCATTCTTTAGAAAAAAACAGTAAAGAGTCTCTCCCATTATCCCCTCAACTACAAAAAGGTGAAGATTTGTACTTGAAACAACTAGCAGAACTATCAAAAGAGATTAATGAAGGCAAGAAGTAAAAGGGTATTACTAACATATTTTTATAATAGCTCTGCAACCTCTTTGGCATGGTAAGAGATAATGATGTCTGCTCCTGCTCGTTTGAATCCAATCATGGTCTCCATCATCACTTTCTCATAATCAATCACTCCCGCCTCTCCTGCCATCTTTAACATACTGTACTCACCACTTACATTATACACGGCCAAAGGAAGTGATGAGTTCTCTTTGATATCTCTAACAATATCAAGATATGCCAAAGCAGGTTTTACCATTAAGATGTCAGCTCCCTCCTCCTCATCTGCTAGACTCTCCAAAATTGCCTCTTTTCGATTAGCAGGGTTCATCTGATAGCTTCGTCTGTCTCCAAAACTAGGACTGCTCTCTGCCACATCTCTAAATGGTCCATAATACGCCGAAGAGAACTTGGTAGAGTAGGACATAATAGGAATATGAGAGAAGCCAACCTTATCAAGCCCCTTACGAATAGAGCTTATCATTCCATCCATCATCCCACTTGGAGCAATCATATCCGCCCCTGCCTTTACATGAATAACAGCTTGTTTGGCAAGATTATCTAATGTGATATCATTGTCTACCGTCTCTAAGACAGGGTCTAGTACTCCACAATGTCCGTGATCGGTATATTCACAAAAACATAAATCAGTCACCACAAACATATCAGGATGTACCTCTTTAATCGCTCGTATACTTGAAGCAATAATCCCATGTTCACACATCGCATCACTGCCTATAGAGTCTTTGACCTTGGGAATACCAAATAAAATAATTGAATAGATACCAAGCTCTTTTAGGACTACACACTCTTTTAAAATTTCATCAATACTCATCTGAAAAACACCTGGCATTGAGTCCACCTCTTTTTTTATTCCCTCACCACTTTTAATAAATAGGGGATAGATAAAATCATTAACACTAAGATGTGTCTCTTGTAAAAGGTCTCTTAGTACTGGGTTGAGTCTTTTTCGTCTAAATCGTTTAAACACAATATATCCTTTTTTTTAATTGTAAATATTTTATCATAAACTGATATAATCTCATCCATGAATCAAGTCAAAATTTCTAAAGTTGCAAAACTCCCAACCAAGTACGGTACATTTAATATCCAAGCCTTTAAAGAAGGCTGCAAAGAGCATCTGGCTATCTTTACGGACAAGCTAGATGATATGCCCATTATTCGTGTACACTCTGAATGTCTAACAGGTGATGCATTGAGGTCAAAAAAGTGTGACTGTGGAGAACAGTTGGGCTTTGCACAAGAGCTTATTGCCAAAGAGGGTGGGATGATTATCTACCACCGTCAAGAGGGTAGAAACATTGGTCTCCTTGGAAAAGTAAATGCCTACGCTTTACAAGATAAGGGATTTGATACAGTTGAAGCAAACCATCAATTAGGTTTTAAAGCCGATGAGAGAACCTATGAAATAGTTGAGTATATCTTGGGCTATTTTGGTATCAAAAAGATAAAACTTCTTACCAATAATCCCAAAAAGATAGAATCTCTTAAAAATATTGAGATTATACAGAGACTACCCATTCAAATAGAGGCAAATCCTTTTAATGAGGGATATTTAAAAGTAAAAAAAGAGCAGTTAGGACACCTACTTTAATATGAACGAAAAATTTAAAATATTCACCAATATATTGCTAGAGTGGAATCAGATACACAACTTAACAGGAGCAAAAACAATAGCTGAAATAGAAGCAAATATCCAAGACTCTATTTATCCATCTAAATTTATAGATAGACCCAACTCTATTTTAGATGTTGGAACAGGAGCAGGGTTTCCAGGGTTGATTTTAGCAATTACTTATCCAAATGCAAAAGTAGTACTGTGTGAACCTCGAAAGAAACGTGCCTCTTTTTTAAAATATGTGGCGATGGAGTTGGAGTTAAAAAATGTAACAGTTATTAAAAAACGTGTTGAAGAGTATCAAGATGAGCCATTTGAGCTTATATCCTCTCGTGCTGTCACCAATACTAAAATACTTCTAAATCTAACCCAACACCTCTCCACATCTAAGACAAGATATCTCTTCTATAAAGGTGAACAGGTTTTTAATGAAGTAGAAGATATAACAAGTGATATCAATTATGATATAATCAAGAGAGAAAAAAGAAATTATCTCTATATTAAGGCGTAAAAAATGTTATTAAAACTTCTTATTTTTGTAATTGTAGCTGGATTTATTTACCGATTTTTGGGAGGTAAAATTCCCCTTATTGATAAAAAGGAGAACCCAAAAAAGAGAAAAAAAGGGGAGCATGAGTTTGGTCAAATCGAAGCCACTTCTGAGTGTGCTAAGTGTGGTACGTATATGACCGAAGAGGATGCAATTATCTATCAAAAAAAAGCCTACTGTTCCCAAGAGTGTCTACAGGCTATCAAGAGATAAAATGAAGATATTTGGACACCCTTGGCTTCCTAGAGAGGATTTTTATCCTATCTCATCTATAAAGGAGATAGTAAAAACACCTCCAAATAGCACGGTAGAGTTAAAACCTCTCTCTTTTTCAATAAAATTAGCACAATATTGTAATAAAAACCATATTGCTTATGCATTAGAAGTAGACACTATCAAAGATGCTCTCTTTGCCAATCAGATGAATTGTAGATATATTATCACTAATAAATCCTTAGCAAAAGAGCTTATGCCCATCGCTCAAAACTATCTTTTTGATACACAAGTCTTAGCTATAATCAGTGATGAAGATGAGATTGAGGATTTGGCTAAATATGGGATAGATGGGGTTATTTTTATCAAAAAATCTTCAAGAAAACCCAGAACTCTTAGACGGGGATGAATTGAATATTTTTTGATAAGGAATGCAAATTAAATAAGTGCCAATTTTCATAGGTAAATAAACGAATAGATTTAGCTATAGTTTGATGCAGGACTACTCCCCGTAATTCAAGGAAAACTAGAGTTAAAGATATTTGTTTAGTTGCCTTTAAAATTTGGTCGTTATTTAATTTGTATTCCTAAACTATAAGAGCTACACAATAATTCGTCTAATATTTTTCCCTAAAAGCGTCATAACCTCATAAGATATCGTCCCTATCTGCTTGGCAGATACTTGTGCATCACTTACAATACAAACCTCATCTTTGGTACTCTCCAAAGAGATATAATCCATTGAGACACGTCCCAAGATATCTAATCCCTCAGCTGTTTTAAACGGCTTATAAGTAGAGCTTCTCATCCAACCATCTCCATAGCCCAAATCATAGGTAGAGATTGTCATCTCTTTGGGTGCTATAAATGTACCACCATACCCTACTCTCTCCCCTTTTTTTAGATTTCTAGTAGCAATTTTTTTTGCCCAAAGAGAAAGTACAGGCTTTAAATCTAATACATCATATATATTTGGCAGTTCACTATAGCCATAAGCTCCAATTCCTAGGCGAATAAACGATTGATTATCACAAGGTAGACGTAGAGCTGAGGCAGAGTTAAAAGAGTGGAAACATATATTTTTGTTCGATAAAATCGAACATACAGTTTTTTTGACTTTTTCAAAATTTTTTTGTTGCCAAAATAGTTCACTACTTAAGACATCTGCTGAACGATTATGAGTCATTACTCCTTTGAGATTTAACTCTTTCTCTTTTATCAGTTTTAGTGCTTTTTCTAGCTCCTCCATTGAAATACCATTTCGGTGCATTCCTGTATCTACTTTAAGTTCTACAGTTGCACCCTTTTTTGCATTTATAATATCTGCCAAAGAATTAAGCGTAAAAGAGTATTTTTCATCGACGATTGCTTTGTCTCCAAGTAGTAAAATCTCTTGAAAATAGGGTTTAATAGTTTGAGCTTCCTTAAGAGTACGTACCACAGCTTGGGTTAAACCAAACTCTTGTGAAAGCTGTGCCATAAGCTCTAATCCATGACCATATGCATTGTCTTTTAAAACAATAGCAATGCTCTTTTTTGAGCCTGTTTTTTTTGTAAATTGCGATAAGTTATGAAAAAAATTCTTTTTGTCTATTTTTATAAATGCCATAAGTAATTATAACTAAAGTGAACTTGAAATTTATATTAACTTTAAATTAAAAAACTATACACCACCCCTAACACATCGTACAAGATGTATCTCTGTTTTGCTACCCTGAGATGATAAACCATCATAAAAATCAATACCCCATACGTTGCCTGTATTACGTATTGGAGTTGTTGACGACCAGCAAAAGTCATCACTACTGTTCAAAAAAGATTTGTCAATTGCAGGTCGTTCACCACTGGTCTTTCGAATACTCTTTAACTCTACAATATTAGGAAGTCGCCAATCTATACTGTTTCCCAACCGTAACTCTTGACAATATGTTAATGCCTCCTGCCATGTTAACTCCTTAAAAGACCCATCATTATCGCTGTAATCATCTTGCCACTGAAGACCTGTTAAACTATCCGTTACCACTCCTGTATTATCTCGGCTAAATCCAGCACTAAGTAGCATACTCATTCCCATTATCATAAATATCTGTCTCATCTCTTTTACCTTCCTTTTTTTACTAAATAGCTAACTAAATATCAAGATTCTATTATCTACTACCTCTTACGCATCGTGCTGAACTCTTTTCTGTTACACCACGCCAACGGTCAACTTCGATATAAAAATCAATACCCCATGCCTCTTTGCTTGTTGCAGGATTAGAAGTGGCTGACCAATAGAAGTTATAGGTAGGATTAAATACTTTATCTAAAGAATCATACCCTCCATACATTAAAATCGTATCCAACTCCTCAACTGTAGGCAATCTCCAATCGTCATACCCTCCCAAAGAGAGTCCAAGACAGTAATCTTTTGCCTCTTGCCATGTTTTATCGGTCACACTCACCTCTTTATCATCCTGCCACTCCAAACCTGTAATTGCATCTACCACAATATCATTTTTTTTATAATACTTATGATTATCACCCATCTGATAATAACCATCATCAAACTGCTCATAGCTCTCTGTTTGTCCACTCTTTTTCACTTTTCTTGTTGAGGATACTCTAATGGTAGGCGTTGGTGGGGCAATTGTTGGAATTGGTTCTACTTCTGTTTTGGGTCTGACTTCAACTATTACCTCATCACTGCTACTTACCCCTACATCATCTGTCACCGTAAGGGTTATTTTATGCGTCCCATGAGATAAATTGGCATTTGCAAAAAGTGGGGCTGTTCCAATAAGCTCCCCATTATCTCTCCACTCATACCCAACAATATCCTCATCTTTATCTACACTTTTTCTACCATCAATAAGTACAAATTTCCCCTCTAGTACACTCTTGTCAGCTCCTGCATTGGCAATAGGAGCATTGTTTAAAATACGATTAATCTCCTCTAGTTTACTCTCTATTAAAAGAGTCTTTGCATTGGGGAAGATTATCCTTTTAAAACTGTCCGTAACATTAAACAGGGTGCTTGAACTCTTAGAGCGTCTAACAGAGGCATTGACATTTACCTTTCCATCACTGATATTGGTCATAAAAGAGGCTAAATCTACTTTACTACTGTCTAGGTCATCCAAAAGTATAGAGAGGTCTCGTATCGCAGTAGCTCTCTTTCGTACCTCCTCTTGTATCTCTGTAGGTAAAGAGGCTACTATCCCCTCAATATCAAACTTTTCAATAGAAGTAGTAGTATTCTCTTCCACCCCTGAAAGATTTATCGTAGCAACAGCATCTCCAAAGTTTGACATCGAAACTTTTAATATCTCCATTAATATCATCAATTTTTGTGAAGTAATTTTCTCATTTTTCTTCTGCTGGGGTAGCTTATTGGCTATCTCTACTGGGTCAAAATCTTTAATCATCGCTTCAAAAACAGACACCTCCTCTCCTCTTCTTTTTTTAGCCACAAGTAGGGTTGTCAGGGGGGTAACAAACTTAGAATCTCCAAATCCTTTCATCTCAAAGGTTAAAGCTTCATCTTTTTCATCATACTCTCCATTGTTATTGACATCAATAATCGCCCCTTTGGGTATGGTAATAATACACTCATGACTCAATCCAATATCAAAAGTCAACTTGCCTTGTTCTCCAACAATTAGTTCACTATAGTGGGTTTCACCATCAGCACAAACAGCTGTAGCTATACTATTTAGTTTAATAATATAGCCATCTGCTCCATTTTTTTCACTGCTATTTTTGGGTACAGGTGTTGGGGTAACTATTGGTGTTGGGCTAGATCTAGGCTCGTCAGGTATTGGGGTAACTATTGGTGTTGGGCTAGGTCTAGGCTCGTCAGGTATTGGGGTAACTATTGGTGTTGGGCTAGGTCTAGGCTTGTCAGGTATTGGGGTAACTATTGGTGTTGGGCTAGGTCTAGGCTCGTCAGGTATTAGGGTAACTATTGGTGTTGGGCTAGGTCTAGGCTCGTCAGGTATTAGGGTAACTATTGGTGTTGGGCTAGGTCTAGGCTCGTCAGGTATTGGGGTAACTATTGGTGTTGGGGTAGGTGCTATCCTAATAGGTGGTGTCCCTCGGTTTATCTCCAAGTCTCCACTACTGCTACCTGTTAATAAGTCTATTTTATAAGGTTTGCTACTCTTATTTTGAAGAATACCCTCTACCTCAGAATCCTTAATCTTCAATTTTAATATAACAGGGTCTAATATTTTATCAATACATACCTGCTCCCCTCCACACGCATCAAGCCTTTGAGGAAGCGTATTTGTAATATCAAGCTCTTTTAGAGCATTTGCTATATATTGAAAGTTCTCTCCCATTGCAACAGAGAGTGATAAACTGTTTTTCATCAAAAGGTTTTGATTGTAAAAGAAACTTGTCAAAAGAACACTGTCTAGTGCAGGTCGATTGTTCATCTCTTGGGCAGATAAAATACTCTCTTGGCTTAAATATCCACTATCTACCAATGCTTGTAAAAAGGATAGTTCCCGTGTCATAGGATTATAGAAAAATGAAAATTTCCCACTGTTGTATGCCAAATGTTCACGGTCTTGCATCTCCATAATAATATTTTTAGTAGGGTCATGATGCTCTAGTAGATAACTTCCATCGGCATTGAGTTGTAATTTTCTCAAAATATCTTCTGCCATATCATTTTTATTAATTGTTAGTTTTAGACGAAACTCACCCATATCACAAAAACCATTATCGTTGTTGTCTTGACAGATATTTACCAAAATATTATGAGGAATTCCTATTACCATTAAAATTCTATTAAGTAACTCTTTTGCCTCATCGTTACTTTTTTTACAACTTGTGAAGCTTACTATTGCTAACAGACCGAATAACCATATAAATTTTTTCATTTTTTTGCCTCTCGTTAATAATTGTTATTTCTTTTTACTATACTATTTTTATGATTATATATTGATATAAATTAGAATAATTTTCTAACTAATATGCTATTATAAGAAAAAAGGAAAAAAGATGTTAAAACTTACATTTATCACAACCACCCTACTTCTCTTTTTAGGATGTGTCCAAGACCGAACAATCAATATTATTGAAAAAACTCCAAAAGTTCTCACTAGTGAAAATATTATCAATATTCCCATTCATATTCGTGATAATGGCTATCATAACTTCTCCACACAAATCTTTACCTCCCAAAATAAACTGGATAGTTTTTTGGCTACTACCAAAGGTCAATCTGGTTGGAATAAAAAAAATAATTTCCTCTATACCTTGAAAAAACAAGAGATAGATTTCAACAAAAACAGTCTCCTTATCTACCGTTTTAGCGAACCCTCTAGCTCTATTGTTATCGCCACAGAAGTGCCTACTGAGATAGAGAAAAAAATTACCGTTAAAGTTGGGAAAAAAACTCCTGCAACCATGAGTTTCGATATGGCTTACTACGCACTAGCCTATATGGTAAACAGAGATATTATAAGTGTAACCTTTGACGATAGAGATAGAAATAAAACCATCACTATCAAAAAACCATAATCTATATGAGTATAAAAGCCCTCTATTATGGTGGTCAAAAATCAGGAAAGAGTCTATTGGCAGAAGAGAAGACTCTCTCCCTCTCGTTACCCCATAAACCATACTATATCGCTACCTACGACAATTCATATGCTGATAAAGAGATGCAAAAACGCCTTAAACAGCATCAGAGACAACGTACCAATAAGTTTATCTCCATCGAAGAGCCTTTTGATTTAGTGCAATATATTAAATCGGGTGAGAGTTACCTTATCGACTGTATCTCCATGTGGATACTCAACCATATCCATAAAGAGGACAACTTCTTACTCAATCAACTAGAAACCATTTCCAAGATAGATGCCAATATTATTTTTGTACTCAATGATGTAAATTCAGGCATTATCCCTATGGACAAAGAGAGCCGTAAATTTGTAGATACTACGGGGGTGATAGGGCAGTATTTGGCTAAAATTTGTGATGAGGTATACGAGGTAAAACTGGGGATTCCTATTCTCTTAAAATAACCTCTACTCTAACCATTTTTCAAGTACAATACCAAATATATTTTAGGAGAACCCTCTATCTATGAACCATAATATTTCTATAATCATCCCTGTCTACAACAACCCAAAAACCATTAAACAAGTGGTAAAGGATGCTCTTTTACTCAATATTTTTCTCATCGTTATTGATGATGGTTCAGATATCAAAATAGAGACAATAGTGGAGCAAAATAATAATCTAACTATACTAAGACATGATAAAAATCAAGGTAAAGGTGTAGCCATTCTCACAGGCATAAGAGAGGCAAAAAAGAGAGGTTTTAACTATGTTATTAGCATCGACGGAGATGGACAACACTATCCCAAAGAGGTTCTAAAACTACTTCCTCTACTCCAAGATGAAAATATTGTCATAGGAAACAGAGTATTCAAAGAAAACGTCCCCAATGCCTCAAAATTTGGACGACAGTTCTCAAACTTTTGGATTTGGACAGAGAGTGGGAAATGGCTAAATGATACCCAAAGTGGATTTAGAGCCTATCCTATCTCCATCTTGGAGTTAAACCTCACACAGAGCAGATATGATTTGGAGATAGAGGTACTAACCAAACACCTGTGGAGTGGCAGAACCATAAAAGAGGTAGAGATAGAGGTATACTACCCACCAAAAGGAACACGCGTTTCACATTTTGATAAAGTACAAGATAATATTAGACTCTCTAAAATTCATAGTCGATTGTTTTTTTTGAATATTTTACGACTCTCAAATATCTTTCGTACTCGCTAAAGCCTGTTGTATTCCTTACAGGGGGTTGTTTTACCCCACTTTCCTGTATAATAAATCTAAAAAAGGAGATATGATGTACCCAAAATGCAACAATACCATTATTGGAGAGCAGAATGAATCAAAAGCAATTCTGTTTTTGGAGGCAGAGGGATTTAAAATTATTGAGCGAAACTATTATGCCCGTAAACTTGGTGAGATAGATATTATCGCACTCTTTGAGGGGGTTGTACATTTTATTGAAGTAAAATCAGCTGAAGCTGACTTTGACCCCATCTACAACTTTACTCCTAGCAAACTTCGTAGGGTGATTAACTCTTCCCAATACTACATGAAAGAAAAAAACCTAGATATAGTTTTCTCAATTGATTTAATTCTTATTCGTCATGGAGAGATAGATTTTTTGGAGAATATAACCCTTTAAAAAAAATATTACTTTTTATATCGAGAGCATAATAAAGGTTTTATTCTGTATAATAAATAACAAAAAAATACGGGAGTAAACTATGGGAAGTAAACTAATACTTTTATTGTGGTTGATAGTAGGTTCATTGTTAACCTTTTTCTGTCTAAATGAAGAGAAGCGTGAACTGTTATTAGAATACAAAAATATCTATTTAAATCAGTCTAAAGTCTCAGATGTCGCAAACGTTGATAATATTGAAAAAGAAGAGAAGCAAAAAGAGAATAAAGCTGTTTTTACTGTCATAGAGCAAGATAAACCTATCCTAGCAGAAGAGGAGGTAATGGATAAAAACAGTACTACCAAAAATATCTCTGATACTGATACAGCATCAGTAAAAACAATAGAGAATAAAGTAGCCCTAATTCTACATGAACATCCTATCTATTTCAAAACAAACAGTAGTAGCATTCGCAAAGATAGCCAAAAGGGATTAACCCAAATTTATACTGCGTTAAAAGAACTCCCAAAAGCAACAATAGTCACCGTAGAGGGGCATACCGATGCTACGGGTAGTGCAACATCAAACAAAAAATTGAGTCAACAGAGAGCCGATGCTGTCAAGTTTTATCTTAAAAAAAGTGGCTTAAACCATTTGGTTATCAAAGCTACAGGATATGGTGAAGAGAGAGCTTTGGTAAGTGACCCAAATGATGAAAAAAACCGTAGAGTTGAAATACGATTAGAGAGAGGAGAGTAGTATGGATAGTAACATCATATATATGTATATTATTATGGTTTTAACTCTTGTCATAGGTTTTTTTATAGGTTGGACTATACGACGTACTGCTTATAAAGAGAGATATGAGAAGAAAATTGAGACGCTTCAGCACCAAGAAGAGGAAAAATTTGAAAAACTAAAAAAAATAGAAGCAGATTTGGAGGAGTTGCAGAGTCTTCATTTTGATAATAAAGACAGTTTCCGTATTAAAAGTGAGCGTTTGGATAACTATGTTGACCAAGAGAGTAGACTAGACCGAGATATCTCCGATACTCAAAAAGAGAATGACAGATTACTCAAAAATATTCTTACGATTGATGATGAGATAAATGATGCACTGCTTGACCTTGAAAAAGTAAAAAATGCACGAAATTCATTTTTGAAGCAGATAGACACAGTAAATGGTATTGATAGTGAGATTAAAGAGATAAATAGAGATATTCAGAGCATTGAGATGTTGGTTGCTCCTGCCATTGAACAGAAAAACGAGTTAAGCAGAAAAATTGATAATATGACGGAGTATATTAAAGATAAAGAGAGAGAGATAGAGGGGATTAATTTCAAGATAGATGAGGAAAAAGAGGAGGAGACTCGAAAAAAATTCTCTATCGACTTAGAGTTTCAAGAGAGTTCTATGGAAGAGGAGAGATATAAATCTATATTGAAAAAAATTGAAAAGAAAATGAAGGAGGGAGAGATACTCTCTAAAAGTGATTTTGAAGGGGTATTTCATCGAAATCAACCAGCTTGGCTAAATGGTCTCTATAAAAAAAGTATAAATCTATTTAAAGGAGATAAGTAGGATGTTATCTATAATTTTAGAACTATTTGAGAGCTTAAAAATCTGTATCCCTATTGCACTATTAACCAGTCTGGTTTTTGGATATCTCTATACCAAACTACAAGCCCGAGAGAGCTATCATCCCATGATAAAAGAGTTTACAAAAAATATCAATCAGCACACCAAAAGGTTTAAAGATGCAGATAAAGAGAATCAAAAACTTAACGGCGAGATTGAGTACTATGAGTATAAACTAAAAGATATTAACAGGTCTATTTTTGAGAATAAAGAGAGTTTTTTATCCAAAAAAGAGTTAGAGATGAAGATGCTCAACAGGGAACGGGAGCTAAAGGCAAAATATACAGAGAAGCAAAATATACTGTCACACTACAGTGGCGAGATAGAAAAAGTAAAAAAAGAGTGTCGATTGGATGATGTGGCTAATATCGCAGAGAACACCGAGAGCATGAACCGATTGATTGTAGAAAAAGAGCAACTCCTAAAAGAAAAACATAATAAGTTTTCAACGATACAACGTAAAGTAAAAGAGTTAGAGGTTGAGAATAGTCGGTTTAAAGAGAAGGTTCAGGCGTTGGATGAAAATAGTAAAGATATGGAACAAAAGGTGAGAGAAAAAGGAAAAGAGTTAAATAATTTAGAAAAAAGTTTCCTCAAAGAGTATGATATCCTCTATGAAAAAAATACACTTAGCCATGAGAGAGTAAAAGAGTATAAAGAGAAGTTAATGAAGCTAAAAAGTTTATAACATTTGAGTTATTTTTTAGCTACTTTTTAAAAAGAGTACTAAAAATAGAATAGAGACAATCCCAATGGTAATTACCACTCCAATGGAGTGGATAGCCCCAATACTACTAAGTATCAAAATCCCAAATCCTGAAAATGAGGTCAGAAGTGAGTAAAATATCGCTTCTATGGTGGCTGTTGATTGGCTATTTTGGTGATGCTCTTTGCTCATATAGATACCATAATCAATCCCTGCAACAATAATAATAATAATAGAGAATAGATGCATAATATTAATAGTGACCACACTTAGATAGAGCAAAATAATAGCAATAGGAAAGAGAATAAAGTTTAAAGCCAAGATAATTTTTTCTCGAACCCATACAAAAATTATAAATACAATGGCAAAAAAAGCGATAAAAAGATAAAAAAGTAGACTCTCAAACATCCTCTTGGTGGTCTTCTTGATAAGCTCTAGCCCATTGATAATATAGACTCCCTCTACAAGTTTATTTTTATCTATACTATTTTTATCTATGGTCGCTAGGATATAAAATTTTCCTTCTCTCTCTATCACCTCATAACCCATCTCTTTTAAACTCTCCAACTCCACATGGTAGGTGCTAGGGATATGCTCTACAAATGCATAAGCATTGGAAAAATATCCCTCTTTAAACTTTAACAGTTTTGCATTTGCTTCAAGAAGTTTTTTAAGATTTTTAAAATCATACCCCTCTATATCTCTATATCTTTTTTCAAACTCTTTTTGGGTTAAAGCAAGATTTGATATCGCACCAATATGTGCTATTTGATTCGCCTTTGCTATTAACTCATCAGGGCTATTTCCCTCAATAAGAAGTGTTGTTTTGTGGGGCAGATTCTCCTCTATTATTTTTTGCTTTTGTTGTAACTCCACATTGTTATAATCAAGATTTCTAAGATTATAATCAAACCTTATAGTAAAACTTGCATAGAGTATGGCTGTTAGTGAAAATAGAAAAACAGCATTGATGGGGAGTCGTTTGGGGATATCTGTAAGCCACGCCAAATTAAGTCGATTGACTTTTGGGGTAAATCCAAAATAGGGATAGATAAAAGTAAATTGAAAATAGGAGAAACCAAGGCTTATCATAGCAAAAACAGAGAGTTGAGCAATCAGAGGAAACTCCACAAACGCCAAAAGGGCAAAACCCAACAGGGTGGTTAAAAAAGCGATAAGTATGGAGCTATTTATCCTTTTTTTTCGGTACTCTCCATGAAAATAGTTATGAAAGAGATAGTCCACCGAGATGGAACTAATGGCAGACCCAAAAGCAAGTGTAAAGATAGAGACCTCTCTAAATATATAAGTAGAGAACGCAAGAGCCACAAAGATGGAACTCACCAACGTGAGAGTATTAGCAAGTAGAATTTTATAATCTCTTAACGTAACAAAAAAGAGTAAAATCAGCAAAGCAAATGAGATATAAAGAATAGTATGGACACTATTTTTTATAATTTTTGAGTTTTGAGCCGTAAAAAACAGGGTGGAGAAGAGAAGTACCTCTTTCTCATCTTTGAACATGGAAGAGAGTTGGCTCTCTATCCTCTGTGAATTCTCCATATTACTAACTTGTACATTTAGTTTTGCCGTAAGTAGATAGCCATACTCCCCCAAAGCCAAAAATCCATTTTTTGTCATATTGGCATTATCCAAGAGGTTAAAGGTAAAAAGCCCAAAGGGATCATTTTTATCAATTGGTTGATAGATAAATGAGTCAAGCAGACCATTTTTTAATCCCATTACTCTATTTTTTATCTCTTGATTGTTGATAGGAATAGGGTGAAACTCACTTAATAGATAGTAGTTTTTTTTGAGATAGTCAGATATCTCTATCTTTGAGGTGTTCAGTTTAGTCTCTTTAATATAGGGCAACTGTTTCAGTCTTTTTTCTATGGCAATGAGTCTTTTTTGGTTTTTTGTATTAAACCCCTTGATGGTGACAAACAGGGTAGAGGCACTCTCAAAGCTATTAACAGTTTTAAGCTTCTTCATACTCTCATCACTCTTAAAGATGGAGAGCATATTGGTCGTAATATGCGTAGGACTAAAAAGGGATATTGCCAAAACAACTATCAAAATATAGAGTAAAAATAAGCTACTTAGTCTCAATTTTTATAATATCCCCATTGCCGAAATCAATACTAAACTCTTTGGGTGTTTCATCTTTATTTAGCGTTAGTTTAATCCCCTCTATCACATTTTTGATATTATCCTTTGGCACAAAGAGATAATTCTTACCCTTTAACTCTTTTATCTCAAAATTCTCCTCTAGGCTCTTGAAATCTTTTAAAAAGAGTGCTTTTGTCAATCTAAAATAGAGAGAAATCTCCACCCGTTTACCAAGGTCAATGGTTGTTAGAAGCTCCCCATTTCTATTATGTACAGTTAGAGTATTATCCATTTTGCTAATGGTTTTTCCATCTTGATACTTTATAATCGTCTCTGCTTCGCTATAAGAGACATTTCCATCACGATAGGTAAAGATATCTAATGCTTCGATATATTTTCCCTCTTTAAAACTAACGGTATCACAAAAGAGTAATGAGATAAAAAATAGTATAAAAAATATCGGTTTTATTAAAAAATTCATGCTGTTCCTTTGGGATAGATTTTATCCAAAAATAATTAAATTCAATTACGTTGCATTGTTTACGCTTAACATCTTTTCTCCTATGGAATACAAATTAAATAACTACCAAATTTCAAAGGCAACTAAACAAATATCTTTAACTCTAATTTTCCTTGAATTACGGGGAGTAGTCCTGCGTCAAACTATAGCTAAATCTATTCGTTTATTTACC
>JALTGP010000285.1 GCA_027076905.1 Campylobacteraceae bacterium
TTGCTATTATTGATTTAGAAGATTTTGAGACCAAGCAGATTACTGTAAACCCAGTGTTTAAATCGGCTCATGGTGGAGCATTCTTTACTCAAAACTCTGATTATATCATTGAAGCGTGTCAATATGCAGCTCCATTTGACAACAACTATCACCCCATCGAAGAGTACAAAGAGACTTATCGTGGTGGTGTAACCATGTGGAAATTTGATAATAAAAAAGGTAGAATTGATGCAAACCAATCATTTACGATTGAGTTGCCTCCATATATGCAAGATTTATCTGATGCAGGTAAAAATGCTTCAGATGGTTGGGGATTTACAAACTCATTTAACACCGAAATGTATACAGGTGGAATTGAAGTTGGTATGCCACCATTTGAAGCAGGTTGTAGTAGAAATGACACTGACTTTTTACATGTATATAACTGGAAAAAGTTAGCAGAGTTGGCAAAAGATGATAAGAACGTAAAAGTTGTTAATGGTATGAAAATCGTCCCTATGGATGTAGCTGTTAAAAATGATTGTCTCTTCCTTGTTCCAGAGCCAAAATCTCCACACGGTGTGGATGTCTCTCCTGATGGTGAGTACATTACCGTTTGTGGTAAGCTAGACACACACGCTTCTGTTTACAAATGGAGCAAAATCAAAAAGCTTATAGCCGATAAAAAATATGTAGGAAAAGACCCTTACGGTATTCCAATCCTTGGTATGAAAGAGTCGCTTCATGGTCAAGTAGAGTTGGGACTTGGACCATTGCATAATCAGTACTCAAACACAGACGGAGAGATTTATACTTCACTCTATGTTGATAGTCAGATTGTAAAATGGAACTACAAAGACCTTAAAGTTCTTGATAAAGAGAATGTTCACTACAATGTAGGACACCTTTGTGGAATGGAAGGAAAATCTGCTGACCCTCAAGGTAAGTATATTATTTCTCTTAACAAATTGGCAATTGATAGATTCCAAAATGTTGGACCATTGCATCCACAAAACCATCAATTGATTGATATTTCTGGTAAAAAAATGGACTTACTTTACGATATGCCAGTGCCTTTAGGTGAACCTCACCAAGCTGTTGCCATTAGAGCTTCTAAGCTTCATCCTATGGTACGATACCCAATGGGTACAAACTCTAAAACAGGTAAGATGCACAAAGGTAAAACACTTGCAGGTCAAGAGAAAATCGTAAGAGATGGAAACAAAGTTACTGTATACGCTACTATGGTTCGTTCTCACATCAACCCAGAGAGAATCACGGTTAACAAAGGCGATGTTGTAACCATGCACATTACCAACCTTGAAAGAGCTGAAGATGAGACTCATGGATTTACTGTAGACAACTATGATGTTCATATGTCCCTTGAACCAGGTGAGACTGCAACCATTAAGTTTACTGCTGATATTGAGGGTGTATTCCCTTACTACTGTACAGAGTTCTGTTCAGCACTTCACTTAGAGATGATGGGTTACCTTATGGTTAAAGACCCAGATAAAAAATATGTATCTGCTCAAAAACTTAAAATGAAAACAATGTCTCCAGAAGAGTTAAAAGCTGAATATGACAAAACTGTTGCTGTCAATGCTGCAACTGATGAAGTTATTCAATCGGTAGTTAAGTTCCTTAAAGAGAACCATTATGAAAAACATGATGTTGTTAAAAACCTTGTGACTGATGCACTTGACCAATATGGACAAATTAAAGAGCAAAAAGCAAAATCTGATGAGGCTGTAAAAGCTGGTGACATGGAGAAAGCTATTCTGTTTGAAAATATGATTTGGCAATATATGGTTAAAACTGCTGATGTTGGAATTAGAGCAAAAGATGCTCTTGTAAGACTTGTAGCTACAAAACAATCAACCCAAGCACAAAGAGGGCAAAGAGCCTTTGGTGAAGGTGGATGTGGTGGTTGTCACGTTGTTGGTAAAGTATCCTCTGGTCCAGACCTTACAGGTGTACTTGAAAGACACGGTAAGGACTCTGCTAAATGGGTAGCTGATTTTATTAAAGACCCAGCTTCTAAATACAAAGACCCTTATGTAAAAGGTATGATTGATTACTTCAATCTTAAAATGCCTAACCAACATATGAGCGAAGATGAGATTAAAGATATTATTGAATACTTTAAATGGATTGACGAAAACGCAAACCTCTTTTAATCGTTGCTTGTAATACTTTGCGAGATGGGCTAAAGCCTGTCTTGCAAACTCTTTTTTAACTCTTTCTTCTTTTCTAAAGCCTCTCTTGATATAAATCATACCCTCACTCTCTTATTTCTACTATAATAATTTATAATTTGAATAATAATAAGTTATAAAAATTATAACTTATTATTACAACACTTTGAGGAGAGATGATGCACCCAAGTTTTATGAAGTCAAAGATATTTGCTGGTTTAGCACTGCTTATTATGACTGTTGCTTTTACATTCCCTATGATTGCTTTTCATGGTACGCTAAATAAGATTAGTGAGGGCAAAACAGAAGAGATTTCTAGTTTTTCTAAGTCGGTTTGGAATCTATATAATCAAGGACGATACAAGAGTGTCGCGACACCAAAAGAGTCTCACAATAACCTAGAGGGAATGATTGAGAGTATGTCTGAAATTGGGGCTGCTTCTTTGCCTATTTGGGCTGTTTCTCTTGAAGCACCCAACTACCCAAAAAAGGCGTTTCCTGAGGGGATTCCTGTCTTTTTTCATTTTGATGGATTTAGTGGAGAAGTTCATGAGATGAACACCATTAACCACTATGTCGGTATGGACCCGATGTGGGTTGGAGGAAAAATCGAGCGAGAGATTGGGATTTATGCTTTGCTACTGTTGTCACTTTTTATGATTTATTTTATCGCTTACAATAAAAAGATTTTCAGCTATGCGATGCTAATTCCTATCTCATTGCCTATACTGTTTATTGCCGACTACGCCTACTGGCTCTATTGGTTTGGGCATAACCTTCATGATTGGGGTGCATTTAAAATCAAACCGTTTATGCCAACGGTATTTGGAGATGGAAAGATTGCACAGTTTACAACGCACTCCTACCCAACCATTGGATTTTATCTGTTGGTTGCAATTTCACTGTTGAGTCTTTTGGCATTTTTTGCTAGACAAAAAGCAATGAGAGAAACAGCATAATTTTACAAAGGTTGAATGTGATTAGAATATTTCTTATATTTTTATCATTGTTAAGTATTTTAAACGCAAATGCTCTGCAAAGTGCCATAGACAAAGCCCCATCAGGCTCTATATTAAAGCTTCCAGCAGGGGTTTACAAAGGCTCTATTGTCATTAAAAAACCTCTAACCATTATAGGTAAAGAGGATGGTGTTGTTATTGATGGCGAGGGCAATGGAACGGTTATAAAAATAGAGAGTTCATTTGTAACGCTCAAAAATCTTAAAATAGTTGGTAGTGGAGAGTTTACCCACACGCTAGACGCTGCGATTTCAATCATCAACGCCAAGCAGTGTGAAGTGAGTGATTGTGTGATTGATGATTGTCTCTTTGGGATTGATATGCAGATGGTAAGCAACTCTATAATAGGAAACAATCGCATAACTTCTAAAGATTTTGATTTAGGACTTCGTGGTGATGGTCTGCGTCTTTGGTACAGTAACGACAATGTTGTTAAGAGAAACAAGCTTATTAAATCGCGTGACATGGTGGTGTGGTACTCACATGGAAATTTGATAGAAGAGAATTATGGTGAGCATAATCGCTACTCGTTGCACTTTATGTATGCAGGTAAAAATATTGTCAAAAACAACACCTATAAGTACAACTCGGTAGGGATATTTTTTATGTATTCGCAAGATACGATTGCGACAGGTAATGTAATACAGAGTTCATTAGGAGCAACAGGTATGGGAATAGGACTCAAAGATGTCTCGAACTTTACCATCAAAGATAACACCGTTATCTACTGTGCCCAAGGGCTGTACATTGATAGGTCACCTTTTGAACCCAATACCCACAACTGGATAGAGGGAAACCATGTACTCTATAACGCTGAAGCGTTGCATTTTCATTCACTAAGTGAAAATAATGTTATTAAGAACAATGCTGTCATGGGAAATATAGAGGATATTGTCAATGATAGTCGAGGAAGCAAAACCAATGAAAATGAGATAGTAGGAAACTACTGGGACAACTACGCAGGGTTTGACAGAGATGGTGACAATGTGGGAGACACCCCTCATAAAGTCTATCAATACGCTGACCAACTTTGGGTCTACAATCCTGATGTGAAGTTCTTTTATGGTTCACCTGTGATTTCATTATTGAATTTTTTGGCAAAGTTGGCTCCATTTTCGGAACCTGTGTTTTTACTAGAAGATAAAGAACCAAAAGTAAAATTGGAAGGATAGACAATATGGCAAAAATAGAGACAGAACGACGAAAGTTTATCAAGTATTCAACACTTGGAGTTTTAGGCTTGGTATTGGCAGGTGGTGTGGGGTTAAGCCCCTATTTACATGCCCAAGAGACACGGCTAAGACCACCTGGGGCTGTACCTGAACATGAGTTTTTGGGACTTTGTATTAAGTGTGGTCAGTGTTTGCAGGTTTGTCCTTATCATGCCATAGAGTTGGCTGACTGGGGCAAAAGTTATGGGGTTGGAACGCCATATATAGATGCAACTGTACGTGGTTGTTGGGCTTGTGAGGCTGTGCCTTGTGTTTTGGCTTGTCCTACTGGTGCGTTGGAACACTCTTGTGAGAAGGCTGAAGATATTCATATGGGTATTGCTGTTTTAGAGTTTCCTGATACCTGTATTGCGATGACCAATACCCCTTTGGCAGAAGGTTTTACCAATAAGATGCAGAGGTTTACAGATGGGGTAAACAATGTCACGGAGTATGAGTTAGAGATATTGGAAAAGCTAAAAGGTTTTGAGGGCAAACAGTGTACGCTATGTGCCGATATGTGTCCCATACCAAACCCTATGTCAGCCATTGCAATGGTGCCTGATAAAAATGGTGGAAAACGACCAGCGATTTATGATGGGTGTATTGGTTGTGGAGCTTGTGAAGAGGTCTGCCCAACCAACAAGCCATCGATTGTAATTAAGCCTCGTGTAACGTACGAAGAGCAGTATGAAAAAGGAAAAGTGTAAATGATGAAAAACATAATAAATATCTCGGAGTCGGAGGCTTTAGCCCCGAATAAGACAAGGCTAAAGCCATCGTTTTCTATACTTTTGTTGAGTTCAATATTTTTTCTGTTTGTTGGTTGTGGCGATGAACCAAAAGAGGTACAAAAAGCCAAAACAGTAGCAGACACATCAATGATTGAAGTTGTTGCCAATGAGAATGCCCAAGAGGTAAAAGTTGCCGTAAAGAAGAGCAATGGGGAAGAAAAAGGTAGCTTTTATCAGGGAATGACCAACAGTGATGAGTTTAAACACAGTTATGACCCAAACAGTCAACCAGCGAACAAAGATGCCTCGGTTAGGATAAAACCACGAACAGCCATTGATGCCAATATGCACATACGAAGCCCTTATGAAGAGATTAAAATAGGTCTACTTGTAGGTGAACTTAGTAAACATTTTCGAGTAAAATGTTCAGCCTGTCACAGCGACTACGCCAATGGTGTGGTAGGTCCATCACTTCTTGGCAAGAGTTCAGATGAGATTTTTAATACCATCGCAGACTTTAAAAGTGGGAAAAAGAGTAACCCTTTAATGGATGGACTCATAGACCATATGGAAGAGAGTGAGATACGAGAGATAGCTGATGAGATTTATACTTTTAATCAAAAATTACAAGAGATGAGGAGCAAATAGATGAAAAATATTGTAGTAGTAGTTTTAACACTGGTAATCATAGGATTAATGGCTTTAACTTTTATGGGTGGAAGAGCTTATCATGGTGGGGCACATGGTCATGTTATTGCCAATATGGGTGATGTCACAGCCAACGCTTCTGTTAAAGTAGAAGAGAAAAGTGACCGAGCCAAAGAGGACGATAAACTTAATGCCCTAAGAGAAAAAGCAGGAAATGTAGGAGCATTTGATGTGAGTCAAGCTTTCAAAAGTAAGTGTTCTTCATGTCACGGAGTTAACGGTTCAGGTATGCAAAATGGTAAAAAGCTTATGGGACCAAAACTCTTTGGACAGAGTGCAGAGACAATCTACAAAGATTTAATAGACTTTAAATCTGGACGAAAAGAGAACATGATTATGAAAGGTCTTCTCATTAAGTTAAGTGAAGAGGATTTAAAAACTCTGGCTGATGAGATAGGTGAGTTCCCAGCAAGAGC
>JALTGP010000286.1 GCA_027076905.1 Campylobacteraceae bacterium
AAAAGAATGGGTCACGCAGGTGCTATTATTTCAGGAAGTGCAGGAACTGCTAAAGAGAAAATGGATGCACTGTCAGCTGTAGGTGTTGAAGTTGTTGTCTCTCCTGCTGAGATTGGAAAAGCTGTTAAAAAAGTTCTTTCTTAATATTTACTCCTACCTTTGGGACAACATTAAACATTGTCCCAAACTCTATGTTCTTTAGAAAATATCACCTTTGTGAAAAAAATGCCCACACTCTTTCTTAAATAAATTTTTATTGATTTTTCTTTAATTTTAATTTAATTTTTTACCTTTTCAAGCTATCATACCTTTAAAAATTACAAGGAAAATAATGTTTAAAAAAAATAATAACCCCGATTACTACAATGATGCCATCAGAGATGCTCGTGTTAATTCTGAAAACATAGATAATCAAAGTAACGCCAAGGGAAAACTATTATTAATTTTTAACCTTTTTTTAATCTCGGCTATCTTGGGTTATTTTATTTATCAAAATATTTCAACAGACAACAGTAGCCAAACAGCAGTTATGGGTGTTAATTATACCGTTGATATTCATGAAGAAAAGAGTTCTAATAACACTACTCATAACAAAGAAATAGCTGATACCAAAGCAATAATAGATAATGAATTAACAGGAAAAAGCGTTCACAAGAGTGAAAAAAAATATCAAAATAGAGAGCTTGAAAATATCTTGTCAGAGATTGATACAAAGGGCTTTAGTCAGAGAACAAACGTAGTAAAAATAGATAATGAAGCTCCAATTGATACAGATTTGGACTTAGATGAACTTGCCAATGTGGTCAATTCTCTTGTCTTAGAAGAGAATCTAAAAAGTTCTGATTATGAGAATCAACTTAATAAGTAATCCCTTTTTTATAACACATAATTTAACATCAAAACGAGATGATTTAACCCAAAAAGTGTATAATTTCACACTTCTAACACATTTTTTGGCATCATATTAATTAGTGTTAAGGCAAAAAGATATATAATAGTAATCAATTAACCATAAGTAACAGGTTTTATAGTTAAACATTAAGGGGTGGCTAATATGAAAGAGATTCTAATTGTAATATTGTCAGCATTGCTTGGATACCTAGTATTGTCTGCATTTTCGGTTTCAAGTACCCCCGAAGAGGCTATCAAAAGGCTTATAAAGCAGCCTCATACTAATATTGTCGAACAACAAAAGATTGACAAAGAGAAGATGGAGAAAGAGCAAGAGATTAAATTGGCACAGCTTGAAAATGAAAAACAGCTCAGAACGTTCGAAATTAAAGAGAATATTGCCATAACTGAAAAAAAATATCAGAAAGATATACAGATACAAGAGATTAATTCTAAAACAGATACAACTTTAGAAGGAATGAAATATAACTCTTTAGAGAACCAAAAAGAGTCAGATAATAAGATGTTAATCGTTATAGCTCTTTTAATCTTTATTCTTATCTATGCCTTTCTACGCTATCAAAAAAATTTAGCACAAATAAAGCTAGAACAAGAGAGAGAACACAACAATATGTTGGCAAAAAAAGAGTACGCAGAGCATATTCTCGCTATTGTAGCAAATGGTAATGTTTCAATAGAGACAGAGCATAAACTTTTAAGAATCCTTGATGAGCTGAATAACCCTCAAATTCAACCCATTAGTCAAGCCAATATGCACCATCCCAACCCTGATATCGAACAACTAGAATTTCGCAAAATGATATAGAACGATATGTTGATTTTGGTTACACCATCTCCTCTAAAATAGGTATAATTTAAATTGATAATCATGATTTTTTTGTCTCTTCACACTTTATCCACTATCTTGTCTCAAAAGGTAACATCACTTCTTATTGGTATAATAATTGTGGATTATTAAAAGCACAATTACACAAAATAAGCTATTCTACTTTTAGTGAAGAAACCTCTCACTTAAATTAATCAAATTAAAGGGGAAACCATGGCAGCAATGACAGCTCCTGAGAATACTCCAGTATGGGTCAACACAGCAAGATGTAAAGCTTGTGATATTTGTGTTGA
>JALTGP010000287.1 GCA_027076905.1 Campylobacteraceae bacterium
TTCCTGCCTTTTGGTGGGCTTCTAGGGCTACCATTTCACCATTATATAAAATCAAACAACCCACGGCTGGGTTAGGATAAGTTCTTAGTTGATATTGCCATGCTTTTTTTAGGGCTTGGGTCATATAGAGTTTATTTGAGTTCATTTGGTCTCCTCTTGATTAAATACGCCACATTCGCAAGATAGTGGTTATGTATAAGGCTCAAGCTACCAGACTTAATTTTTCTCCAAATTCAAAGCAAATCACACAAAGGCTTGGATTTCGCTAACTTTGTATTATGTTTTTTATTGTATATAACTTAAAATTTTGCATGTTTTATATTGTACTGTAAAAATGCTTATTTTTTACAATTAGAATTGCTGATTGATAGTTCCATGTCATCATTTTCAATAAATTTGTATAAAACCATTAAAATTCTTTAATAAAACTAGACAATAGTCTTATCAAATTATAGCGAAAAACCACCTCCTTTAGGTGGTGGATGAAAGTGGTAGATTTTAAGAAAAAACTTTAATAACAAAATTAAACATTCTATAATTCTTTTTTCGCTACAATAACCCTATGTGAGGTACAGCATACCTACGAAAACCAAGTAGTCGCAGTCTTCACAAAAAACTTAGTCTAGGCAGGTCATGTCGGACTATAAAAGCTTCCTCAATATCCTAACATTAGTTGGGAGTTCGGAAGAATCCACCTTCTTTAGGGGGTGGAGTTGTCAAATGGCACTAACACAGTACCTATATCCCCTCCAAGAGTCAAATTGACCTTCTTGGGGACTACTTTTCTCATAATTCCAATTGCTCCATTAACATCGGCATTTAGAATTATATCAAGAGAACTCCTAAAAAGTCCTCGTTTTACTCTTCGACCTAAATATTTTTCCTGTTTTTTCATCTCTTCATTAGCCAAATGGTCTATTTTAGAGGTATAGCTCTCTTCTGTTGTTTTAACTCTTATTCCAACTTCCTCAGCTTTATAGCTTATCATTTGAATCAATTTTGAAAATGGAACAGAGACAAAATTTTGATTATTTCTCTTTCCAATATTAATATTCTGTTTCCAATTTTTATTGTCTCCAATAATGATTGTTGAAATTTTATATTTGATACAATAATTGATGATTTCTCTACTTGATTTATATAGATAGTCATTGATTTTGCACTCTCTTTTGTGGGATAGTCTGTTTATTCTATTTGATACTCCTTTGTCACCTATATAGGACATCAATTTAGCTTTTTTCTTATTGTAGTAATGATTGATAGATTTGATTATCTTGCCGTTTATAATAAAAGGATTTTCACCTATATTATTGAAAGAAGTTAAAACTAATTCTTCATTAGTAATCTTAAATTTATACCTTTCTAATATCTCTTCAAACTCCAAAGAAAAATCAATACTCAAAATAGTAATAGATTTTCTCCCTTGTCGTATAGGTTTAGGTTCAAAAACTATCTCATCCTCAAAATCATCACTATTTCTTCCCTACCCCTATAGTAAAAGCACTACACAACTATAAAGGTGGAGTCATCTGTGTTTCACACGATAGAGAGTTGATTGATGCTTTTGCTAACAGAGTTATTCAGATAAATCCTGATGGATCTACTATTGATTTTGAGGGGTCTTATGAGGAGTTTATTGAGGCTCATGGGAAGTAAGATTCATTTTTGATAGGGTCGATTTGTTGACCCTATACAATTTAGATTTTTTGACGAAGTTTTTCAATCTCTTCTAGTGTTAAACCTGTAGCTTTTTGGATAATTTCAAGGTCAACATTAAGTTTTAACATGCTTATAGCGACTTTTTTTACACCGTTTTGAATCCCCTCACGGATTCCCTCTTTTAACCCATCTTGATAAAATGGAATTTTTTCAATATCTACAGTTAACATTTTTGCTCCTTGTTTTACGTTCTCTTCTAAATCTCTATTGGTTGATAAAATCGTTATTTTTTCTAAATAGTTCTTATATTCAGTATTATCATTTTTAGTCAATTCTCTAATACGCTTCAAAATGGTATTAACAACC
>JALTGP010000288.1 GCA_027076905.1 Campylobacteraceae bacterium
GAACCCTTTTTTACATTTTTATTTTCTACTGTATCTTTCGGAATTTTTTTACCAGTTTTAGCTTCATACGCTTTTTGTAACATAGTCTTAGCTATATTTGACGATGTTGCTTCAGCACTATTGGTAAGTATTATAACAGCCAGTTTTGACTTTGGAGCTACCGAAAACATTGACCTATGTGCTGTGGTTGCTCCACCATGACCATAGATAATATTGTTTTTTCCTAAAGTTTCATCATCTATAAACCAAGAGAGACCAATTTTTCTTCCCATATCTAGTTCAATATTTCTATTTTGAATTTTAAACATTTTTTGAAGTGTAGTGGTTTTTAAAACTTCTTTGTTATTAAACCGTCCATTGGCATTGACCATCATGGCTAAATGACTCAAATCGCCTACAGTTGTCCCTAATGCACCAGCAGGAATCTCACCAATAGGGTACTCTGTAGTCTCCTCATTGTCCATATAACTTTTAGAACCATTTGACATATCCATTTTAAAGTCTGAATGTGTCATTGCTAAAGGTTTAAATAGTTTATCCTCAATATATGAAGTGTAAGATACCCCTGCTGTTTTTTCAAGAGCATGACCTAAAAGCGTAACACCAAGGTTAGAATAACTCATTATTTTATTGGGTGGATAAGCTGTATACTCATTTTTTATGAGTTTAACATACTCTGTATAGTTCGTAGGATGTAATGAAAACATTCCATCTACCCAATCCCCAGGAAGACCTGAGTGATGGGTCATAATGGTTCGAGAGGTAATAGCATCAGTAGAACCAAAACGACTTTTAATAGAGAACTCAGGCAAGTAAGTTTTAAAAGGTTTGTCTATGTCCATTTTACCCTCTTCTACAAGTTTCATAACACCCATACCTGTAAAAAGCTTGGTAATCGACCCTGCCCAATAGCGTGTATTGGCTGTTGCTTTTAGATTGTTTTTTCTATCGGCATATCCAAAACCTTTTTGCCAAACAATCTTTTGGTCATCAACCAATGCAACAGAAAGACCAACAATATTATGCTCTTCCATCTGCTCTTTAATGTACCAATTCATATACTCTTTGACGTAGGTGTAGTCACCTTCAGACGAATGTATAGGAGCTTTTGGTGGATTATGTGAGCTACAAGCATTTAAGAGGAGAAGTAGGGTGATAGAGCTTATAAAATGTTTCATTTTAAATCCTTTATGAGAAATAATAGCGTAAAAAAATGAGTGAAAAATGAGAATTAAAAGTAGTTTTCTCATAAATATCTCATAATATTTAGCTAAAGTTAGAAGATGAAAAAAATAATCTTACTCCTACTCTTGGTTCTTAAATTGATGATGGCTAATGAGCTAAAAGATATGGTCGAGTTACAGCTCTATAAAACAGCAGATGTAAACTTGTCACTAGAAGAGATAAAAAGTAAAAAAAGAGAGTTTCAAAAAATATCTAAAGATGAAAAACTTTCAGATAAAAACATGAGCTATTGGGTACAAGTAAAGTTTAGTGATAAGATGGAATCGGGTAATTATATGGTACGTTATGCCTATATAGATTTTGATGTTTCATCTTTTACTAAAGCACAAGAAGTACACAAAATTTATCTTTCAGGAAGTACCAAGAAGTTTACCTTTAAGTATCGAAAAGGAGTAGACAGTCAACTCTACTATGTTCATTTAATTCCAACTTTTAATCGTTTTCACTATTTTATTGAACTTCAAACCATGGAGGAGTTTTATAATGATACAGATGATTACTTCTACTATCTACTCTTTTGTGGTGTTATGTTTGGGCTTGTTCTTATGACAGGACTCTACAATGCTTTTATGTACTATTTTAATCGTGAAAAATCATTTCTCTACTATGCACTTATGCAATTTTTTATGGTTACCGTACAGCTTTACTATACAGGTTTAATTTTGATGAGTGAAGAGAGCTATCTCCTCTATAATATACTTAGTTTAATAACAGCTTTTTTCTCTGCACTGTTTGTTTGCTCTTTTTTTAATACGTCAATACATCTACCCAAGCTAGATAAGATTTTAAAATTTTATATGATATTGTTAGTGATAGACATCTTTTTAACTCTCTTTACTCACACTTCATTTATTAGTGAATTTAAGCTCTATTCTATTTTTGGAATACTTTATTTGGTTGTGGCTTACTTACGATTTAAACAGAACTTTAGACCAGCAATTTTCTTTTTAATAGGTTGGGGTATTTTAGTCTTAAGTCTTTTTGCCATAGAGTATTTTGAAGCCTTTTTAGCCATTAATCCTCTACTATTTTCTTCACCCATAGAGGCAATATCTTTAGCCATTGCCTTAGCCTACAAAATAAAACTGATTCAAGATGAAAAAGAGCAACAAAAAGAGCTAATGGTACACCAAAGTAAACTGGCAAGTATGGGTGAAATGATAGGAAACATCGCCCACCAATGGCGACAACCTTTGACCCATTTGTCTTACACCGTGATGAATATTGAAGATGCTTATAAACACAACTCTTTAGATGAGGTGTACTTAGACAAAAAAGTAGCAGAGGCAACACAGCAGATAGAGTTTATGTCACAGACTATTGATGATTTTAAAGGTTTTTATGAACCCAATAAAGCTAAAGAGCTTTTCTCTTTGGCTGAAGAGAGTAGAGAAGTTCTTGATATTATGAGCTATACTTTTAAACAACAAGATATATCTGTAGAGTTAAAAGTTATAGTTGATAGTAAGATAAAAAATTATAAAAATGAGTATAAACAAGTACTTTTAAATCTGCTCTCTAATGCAAAAGATGCACTAGTTTTTAATGGTATACTTTTACCTAAAATTACAATTGTTATAGAAAATAGAAGGGTCACTGTAAGTGATAATGCAGGAGGAGTTGACTCTAAAATTATAGAGAAAATCTTTGAGCCATATTTTACGACAAAAGAAGAGAACTCTGGAATAGGACTCTATATGTCTAAGATGATAGTTGAAAAAAATATGGGTGGAAAGTTAACGGTACGAAACCTTCGAGATGGTGCAATGTTTTCTATGATTTTAAAGAGTTGTTAGAGCGTAAGGTTGAGGAGTTGTATCGGTTGTATGAGGGCGAGAATTGATGGTTTTGAGGATAATTTTGGTACACTTAAAAGTATATAATTAAAAAAGGAGAAAAAATGCAACAGATAACGATAAATATAAATCCATCTATCTCTGAACATATTATGTTTTTTTTACAGAATTTACCTAAAAATTTAATTGATATTCAAGCACAAAATATTAAACAAGTAACCTCTAAAACTGCTACATCATCAAAGGCTTTTGGTATTTTAAATGGAAAAATCAAAGACCCTGTAGCGTGGCAAAGAGCTATACGAGAAGAGAGTGATAGAGTTTAAGAAACTTAAAATAATAAGAGAAAAACAAAATAAAAAAGGATAAACATGACCATTACACTAAATATTCAAAATGAACAGCTTTTTGACAAGATACTGTGGCTTTTAAGTCGTTTTAAAAATGATGGGCTAGAGATTATTACAGATATTCAAAAAAATATATCGACTCCAACAGAACCAAAAAATAAATTTTCTGAATTTGCAGGGATTTGGAAAGACAGAGACATAACCCAAGAGTCTTTAAGGGAACAAGCTTGGAAATAATAATTTTAGATACAAATGTATTGATTGAGATTTTAAAAGATAATCAATCAACCATAAAAAAAGTAGAATCTTTTAATTAGCCATTGGCTATCTCTTCGATTACGGTTATGGAACTTTTTTATGGAGCATTTAGGAGAAATAAAAATTTAGATATAATTTCCAACTACATAATAAGGAATTAAAATTGAATAAACCTACTATTATTAATATAGAGTCTTCCTATGAATTTGAAAAGTTTTACACTGAATCATCTGGATTTCCATGGTTGAGAATCCTATGGATAAGAGATGTGTTCCTCAATATGAAAATAATTCTGAATATTTTAAAATTTTACAATATATGAATAAAATGCTTACATTAAATAAATTAACACCTATTACATATTATGATATTGATGAGACCCCAAGAAAAATATACAATAAAGACTATATACAGTTAAAAAGAAATGAAAAATGTTTCTGTGGAAGTAATAAAAAATTCAAAAAATGTTGTATCAATAAAGAATTTATAGAAGAAAAGCATATTGAATTAATTATAAATCCTGAGTTAAAATTATGAAAAACATAAACTTCACAGACTTCTGCTCAGGAATAGGAGGAGGAAGAATCGGTTTAGAAAACTTAGGCATGACCTGCTTAGGTTTTAGCGAAATAGACAAAGATGCAGAAAAAACCTACCGAGAGTTTTTCGGAAAAGATGAGGTAAACTATGGCGACCTAATGCAAATAAACCCAAATGATTTACCCAACTTTGATTTTATGATAGGTGGTTTTCCTTGTCAGACCTTTTCGATTATTGGTACTCGTTGTGGATTAGATGATGAGGAGAGAGGGCAGATTATTTATGGTTTGGTTAAGATACTTAAAGCTAAAGATGTTAAATATTTTATCTTGGAAAATGTCAAAGGGTTGATAAACCATGATAAAGGAAAGACTCTAAAGGTAGTTTTGGAACTGTTAAATAATGCAGGGTATAGAGTCTATCATAAAGTTTTAAATAGTTTAGATTTTGGTGTGCCACAGATGAGGGAGCGAATCTATTTTGTGGGCGTTAAAAAAGAGTTGGTAGATGATGATTTCAGTTATGAGTTTCCTGTAAAATATAGTGGTGCTACTCAATCTTTGGAAGAGTGTTTGATTGATAGTGATAAAAAACTAATATTTGATGACTCTTTACCTGCTTATCAGACCTTTTTAAAATATTTGGATAACAAGTATAATAAGGGTAAATATAGTATAGATGAGCTTTTGTCTAAGGAGTATAGAGTTTTAGATACACGGCAATCTGATTTAAGGATTTATGAGGGAAAGACACCGACATTGCGTAGAGGACGACATGGAATTTTGTATGTTAAAGATGGAAAATTTAGAAAACTATCAGGTTATGAAGCTCTACTTTTACAAAAGTTTCCTAAAAAGTATGCTAAGAGCGTAAGAGGTAAAGTATCTAATCAAAAGCTTTTACAACAGACAGGTAATGCAATGACTTCTAGTGTGATAGAGGAGATTGCTAGGAATTTGATGGAAGCTATAGGAGAGCAGAAGATGACAGAAAAAGAGATATTGGTAAATAGAGGTTCGACAACGGCTAAAAATGGTTTTAAAAATGAGACATTTGTCGTAGAAGAGTTTAATAACTGGAAAGAGAGTGAACTCTCTCAATCTTGGTTAAAAGCGATGAGTTATAATTTGGATGAGATAGAGAGTGTAAAAGCTACAAAGGTAAAAGGCTCATATAAAGCAGATGTTCAAGTGGCAATAAATATTGAGATTAAATTAACACATTTGACCGATATTCAGAATCTTCAAGTCAAGCTTGTTTCTAATCCAAAAGGGTTTAATCAAATAGATAAACGATGGTTAAAAAGTTATAATGAGCTTTGGGATATACCAAGTGATGTTTATGAACTGTTGCAGTATTTTACAGGAGAAAAAAAGCCAAAAATTGATAATCCAAGAGATGAGAGACGAATGTTTGCTAATGAGTTATCGGAAGAGGAACAGCAACTACTTTTGAATTTTTTTAATGATAATAAGACGCTAATTGTCAATGATATTTTAAAAGGGAGAGGAAAACTTTCGGCTGAATGGATGTTGGTTATTTTGAAGTTGAAAGATGCAGATAATATTCAATGGGCGTTAGAACCTGTTAATAAAGTTTTAAATCATTTTGGTAATGGTGAGATTAGAATTACACCAAGAGGTAGTTTCAAGATTGGTAATATAACTGTTCAGAGAAAAGGTGGGGATAATGGGCGAGAGACGGCTAATATGTTGCAGTTTAAGATTAATCCTGCTGAGTTGATAGATAGATTAGAAAAAGGAAAACATTGAATTTTAGCAGATACATGAATGCATGGCTCTACAGAGATAATGATGAACAAAAAGTATAATAATATGAAATTACAAAATAATATTTATAAAACCATAAAAACCATTCTACAAACAGCAAGAAACAACGCCTACAAACAAGTAAACTTCATTATGGTAGAAGCCTATTGGAACATAGGTAAACAGATAGTAGAAGAAGAACAAAAAGGGGAAGACAGGGCGAAGTATGGCTCTTATCTGATTAAAGAGCTTTCTAAACAGTTGAGTGAGGAGTTTGG
>JALTGP010000289.1 GCA_027076905.1 Campylobacteraceae bacterium
TAGAGAGTAGTATTATAAAAATTGTGGGTATTTTTACCCACAATAAAATATTTTAGATTCCTGAAAGATAAGTAGCAATTGTTTCAATATCTGCATCGCTTAGTTTCTCTGCTTGACCTTTCATAAGTACACCCATACCCGATACATTACGTGTACCTGCTTTATAACCATTCAACTTAGTAATTAAGTCAGCTTTTGCTTGACCTGCAATAACTTCTGATTTACCAAGTGCTTTGAGTTTACCATCTTTTCCATGACAACCTGCACAAGCAGCGTATGCTGGAGGTGCTACTACCTCTTTTGTACTTACCGCCTCTTTTGCTTTGGCTACTTTTTCAGCCACAACCTCTTTTACCTGTGCGACTTGTTTCTCAACAGCATCTTTAGCTTTGTTTGCGACCTCTTTTGAAGACTCAACCACAGCAGTTGCTTTCTCTTTAACCGCCTCTTTGACCTCTGTTGCTGCCTCAGATGTTTTGGTCACGGCTGATGACGCGACCTCTTTTACTGCATCGACTGCTTTTGTTGCTTTTTCGGTTATGCTCTCACTCTTTTCAGCAGTAGCTACTTCAACTTTTTTTACCACTTCTGCCTTTGTTGTATCCACAGCTTTCTCATCATTACATCCAACAAGTAATAGTGATGCCACAACTACAGATACCAATGTCATTTTTTTCATTTATAAACCTTTATAATTTTATGCGATTATACTATTTTTTTCTAAAGATTGATTTTACAGAAGCCAATTTTATACCATATTTGGATTAATCATCTTCTCTTTTTTCAAAAGTTTTACCCAAAGCTCTCCATCCGTCCACTCACTCTGTACTTGTTTTGAAAATTTTATCTTCTCTAGCTTGATGTTACCCATCAATCCACTATAGGCATCTTCTTTAAATCCCTGAGCATATCCTGTATCAGTCTCATGTACAATAACACTATGAAGCCTCACCTCACGTTCACCATTAACCATCCCCGTACACGCTAAGACTTGTTCAACCATTAAAAATATCACCCGAGAGAACTGTTCAGCTGAAGGAGAAACAGGAAGCTCAACCCAACGAGAAGAGTTCTTTTTCATCTCTAGCAAATAATTTTCATCATCCCCTGACCATAACGCTATAGAGTGGTCAAATGCCTCAATTAGCTCTTTTATTGTCAATTTCATCAACCCAAAATCATACACCATCTGCCCATCATCAAGATAGTTAGACTCCAAAAGTATTTCCACTTTATAGGAGTGTCCATGTATGTTTTCACTACATCTTTGTGTAGAACAGTTACGTACAATATGGGCATTTTCAAATTTAAATAGTTTTCTTATTATCATTTAATATCTCGTTTTTGGCGATTATATATCTCTAAACTTAATCTATTCTGCCGAGATATTTTTTAACACTTCTATTTTTCCAAATATCTATTCTATTGACTCTCTTTTCCTGTGTTAACTTTGGGGTCATAGATTAGTATTGTTAGAATAGGTACAAGAAATCCAACCACAATCACAATCCATAAAAGAGAGCCAAGCTCTGAATAGTTGGCTACGGTGGTTACTACACCATTGTCATCTTTTATCTCACGGGTTACTACGAACATTTGGTTTAGATATTTGGTTAAAAGTCGTCCTGCACTCATGGCAAGGTTCATGAGTGATGCCATAAGGGCAAACCATGTTCCTTTTTTACCCTCTGGAGCATAGATGGCTACTAAAGTAAGCATCAATACCCCTGCGATGTAGTCAAAAGGAGAGATTAACGCAGCGTCTACTACGGCTACGGTTCGTGCATCTAATCCTAGCATGGTGTGTATGTCATAGTACAAACCTAAAATAGGAAGAGATAGGATGGTTCCTATGACGGTTAGCCAAATCAGCACTTTTCCAATAGATTGGTTGACGATGTATTTGGCACTTATCCACATTCCTGCTAGAGCTAATCCTCCTCCTATAAGAGAGAGTTTGGCAAAAAATGCTTTGTCAAAATGGAGTACATCTATCTGCCACCACTGAACGCTAGGCCCTACACTTGGCATCGCTCGATAGACAAAGATAATAATCATTGCCATTTTAATATGACGGATGGTATCTTTATCCAAATCATCAATAATGGTACTCAAAAAATAGAGTACGACACTGATGGAGATGATAAATACTATCTCTTGTGAGTAGGGAATTTCATTGTATCCTACTACGACTATAAAAACAGCAAAGAGTAGACCACCAAAAAATATCTGCTTGTTTAAAGGGGTAGTTTCAACCTCATTTAGACGTACAAAAGTAACCCCCAAAACAGAGATGACAGGGATAAAAAGAGATATGGTAAACATCTTCTCATAGGAGTATATGCTGGCCAGTTCTCCACCAATCCATCCCATAATAAAGACGGCAAACCCCAAAGAAAGACGGGCTAGAACCTGTATCATGGCTAACTCTTTATTGATATCTTCTTGGGATTTGGTTGTGTCTACTACTTCGGTACTCATGGTATCTGCTACCACATCTTGTATCACAAATCCTACCATAGAGATAACCGAAGCAAAGACATAAACACTCTCTTTGGGATAAGAGGCTAACCAAGAGGCTTCCCCTGATAATCCAATTAAAAGGGTGGTTCCCAATGCCATAAGGGAAGCCCCAATATAAACATATATCTTACGATTAGAACCCAATATTTTAACGGAGTCTACCAGTTGTCCAAATATCATCTTAATTGTCCATGGAACTAAAAGCCATACACCCAAAGCGACCAAATCTTCGGCAGAGAGGTTTAGCTCCTCTTTGACCCAAAAGCTCTCTGCTATCCCTATAAATCCACTTGCACCATAGGCAAAATAGATAAGTAAAAGAGGAACATATCGTAACCTAAAGGCACGTATTGGTGTCATAATTATATTCAACATAGTATCTCCATTTTTTTGTGCCATTGTATTTGAACTTTCCTTTATCTATCCCATCTATTTCACCTATCTAAAGTTTACACCAAAATACATCATAGAAACAGTTTAAAATAAAAAAAATTATAAATAAACTAAGATAAAAGTAACTTAAGAAGTAATCGTGATAATAATCATATATTTAAATTATAATTCTTAATATATCTCTACACTATCAATTTTTTTTATTCAAAAAATTGAGTTTTAACGTTTATTTAAATTTATTCCATCTATAATGGAAGTTACTTAAATCAATTATAAAGGAACGCTATGGCACGATTAGTAATTATGGGCGGTGGTGTATCAGGACACACTGCTGCAACATTTGCAAAAAAATGGCTAGGGAAAGATCACGAGGTAGTTGTTGTAACTCCAAATTCACAATGGAACTGGATTCCATCAAATATCTGGGTAGGTGTTGGACAGATGACAAAAGAAGATGTTGTTTTCCCACTTGCTCCAGTTTATGGAAAAGCAGGAATTGACTTCAAACAAGCAAAAGCAGTTTCTATTCACCCAGAAGGTAAAGCAGATGATGATACTCCATTTATTACAATAGAGTCAACAAAACAAGGTACTGCTGGTGAGACTGAAGAAGTTACTTACGACTATCTTATCAATGCAACTGGTCCAAAACTAAACTTTGGTGCAACTCCAGGTCTTGGTGAAGGTTCAAATCTTGGTGAGCATACTGTTTCTGTATGTACTGCTGACCATGCTGTTCATGCTAATGAAGAGCTTCGAAAAATCTTTGACAAAGCAAAAGCAGGTGAAAGACAAAAGATTCTTATAGGTACAGGTCACGGTATGTGTACTTGTCAAGGTGCTGCGTTTGAGTATATTTTTAACATCGAACATGAAGCTAAAAAAGCTGGTGTAAGAGACAACGTTGATATCAAATGGATTTCAAATGAGTCTTTCCTTGGTGACTTTGGTATTGGTGGACTTCACATGAACCGTGGTGGTTATGCTGCATCATCAAGATTGTTTGCTGAGTCACTCTACTCTGAGAGAAATATTCCTTGGTTGATTGGTGCACATGTTTCTAAAGTTGAAGCTGGTAAAGTTCATTATGAATTACTAGATGGTTCAACTGGTGAAGAGGCGTTTGACTTCTCAATGTTGATTCCACCATTTGCAGGTGTTGGATTAACAGCAGTTGCAAAAGATGGTTCAGACATGACTGCTACACTTTTTGCTCCAAATGGATTCCTTAAAGTTGATGCTAAGTATGATGCAGGTGACTATGCTAACTGGAAAGCTTCAGATTGGCCAGAGACTTACCAAAACCCAACTTATGATAATATTTTTGCTTGTGGTATTGCTTTTGCTCCTCCACACCCAATCTCTAAACCAATGAGTTCACCAGCTGGAACACCAATTTTCCCAACACCACCTAGAACAGGTATGCCTTCAGGAATTATTGGTAAAGCAGTTGCTAAATCTATCTGTGACATGATTCAAAATGGTAAAAATGCTCCACTTCAACATGCTTCTATGGCAGAGATGGGTGCAGCGTGTGTAGCATCAGCAGGTAAAGGTTTAACAGATGGTACAGCAGCAGCATTAACTGTTTATCCTGTTGTTCCTGATTTTGAAAAGTACCCTGGACTTGGACGTGATTTAAGTCATACATTTGGAGAAATTGGTCTAGCAGGTCACTGGATTAAGCATGTGCTACATCACCTATTTATCTATAAAGCAAAACTTAAGCCAGGTTGGACACTTATTCCTGAATAGGAATAGGTCTCTATCTACACAGAAGAATAAAACAGAGAATAAGTAAAAAAAAAGAATAAAGGAAAATTCATGCAGAAACTTGAAGATGTAATTAAACCATATGACCAAAACTTTACAACTATGGTTCCAACACCATTCGTAAAATTTTTTAGAACTTGTCTTATTTGGCAGTTCATTAGATTTGTACATATTAATATCAAGATGATTCTTGTTGTTGCAAAAAGTCACTAAGACTTTTTACTCAAACTATAAAATCTATAGATAAGGCATATATGCCTTATCTCTTTCTATGTTTCTACAAATATTTTTAAAACTTCATACTCACTCTATTATCTTTTATAAATATTTTTCTATTAAGGATTTTTTATGGTACAAAAATTAGTAATTTACCCAGACCCACGCATCAATAGCACATCAACTGATGTAAGACAGTTTAACCAAACACTATGGGACGTGCTAGAGGATATGAAAGATACAATGATAGAGCATGATTTAAAGGCACTTTCAGCCATTCAGATTGCCTATCCTTATAATATTATTATCATTAAAGAGGGTGAGGAGTATGTGGAGTATATCAACCCTCGTGAACTGCGAAGTGATGATAAGTTTGAGTCAACAGAGACGACACTCTATTACCCAAATACAGAGGTAACTATTACAAGATTTTCCAAGATGAAGTTGGTATATGAAAATCGTGAAGGAAAACCTCTTCATCGAGATATAGATGACAAAGAGTTGGCTGTGGTGATGCAGAGAAAAATAGACTATCTCTTTGGTGGAAATTTTTTAGATAAAGTTGGAAAAAAAAGAAGAGATGATATACTAGAGTCTTTGGCAAAAAATGGTCATGCTCCTGCTCCCGTGGATGATGTCTGTCCTACTTTCTCAAAAAAAGACTACTTTGTAAGCTTTACTGATAAGATAATCTTCTTTATGGGACTCTCATTATTTACGCCTCTTTTCTCATTTTCTCCTTCAACCATTGCCAATATCTTTCTGTTTGATAAAATAGCACTTTTGTTAGTTCTAGGGCTTATGTCAGGGTTCTTTCTCTATGCACAGGTGGAGGCTAAAAAGTTTGGACAGTGTAGCTCATGTCAAATTGGAAACAATATTGGTGTGATTGTTAAAAGGCTTAGTGTGTCAGTTCTTTTGTCTATTGGGGCTTATTTTTTGGTAAATCCTAGCTAAACCGTTCACTACCTGCATTTCCTCTAGGACAAAGCATATTACGGCTTTTGGGGAAATATGGATTAGGATTAAGTTTGGTACGAACAGCATCTTCAACCCGTGCAAAAGCTGCACATTTATGTTAAGTACCTATCTTCTATAACCTAAGCCCAATATGATATAATCAAACCATGAACAAGAATCTAAAAAAAACTGCCCATTGGCATTAGTACCTTTAGTAAAATAATTGAACAAGACTATCTTTACATTGACAAAACCAAAGAGGCTTATGAACTTATAACACATTATCAATACGCCTTTCTCTCACGCCCACGCCGTTTTGGAAAGTCACTTTTTATTGATACTCTTCAAGAGATATTTGAGGG
>JALTGP010000290.1 GCA_027076905.1 Campylobacteraceae bacterium
CAAGACATAGAGCTAAATAAACGTATTATCAATGGTGGTGGAAAAATCTATCTGATACCTGATGTGAAGTGTATCTATTATGCTAGAGAAAATTTTATAGATTTAGCAAAAAATAATTTTAGTAATGGTAAATGGAATATCTTAACAGCATTTTATACTAAAACATTAAATTCATTAAGTCTTAGACACTTTATACCATTAATTTTTATATTGTCGTTACTGTTTCCTCTGCTTTTATTTCCACTTGTACCAAACTTTATCTATGTGGCACTCTTCTCATTGAGTAGTTATCTTCTATTAGTTATAATCACGAGTTTTAAATTAAGAGGTGAAGAGACAAATATCTTCTATCTAATGGGAAGCTTCTTAACACTTCATCTCTCTTATGGTTTTGGGTCATTCGTAGGGATTTTTTCTATGATTAATAGAGTATATAAAGGTAATAGATGAGTAAAAATATAAATAAACAAAAGTTAGAGTTAACACAGGTTACCACCAACCAAATGCTAGGATTAATGCTCTTAGCCTACGCTTTCTCCTTTGCCATACGACTTATTTGGGTCTGGCAGTTTAATGGTGAAGCTAACTATATGTGGAACAATGAACTGATGATAAATACCAATGATGGGTATTTCTTTGCATCGGGTGCACAACAGGCTTTGGATGGACTTCATATGGAGAATCCAAGAGTATTTGGAATGTGGGATTATGGTGTCATCTTCTTTACAACTCTTTTTGTAAAAATCACCCCCTTTTCACTAGAGACCGTGACGCTCTATATGCCAAGTGTCATCTCCTCTTTGGTCGTTATTCCTATGATATTGATAGCACGACTCTATAAACAGACCATGTGGGGATTTTTTTCAGCACTTTTAGGGAGTATCACATGGAGTTACTATAACCGTACCATGACAGGATATTATGACACCGATATGTTCTCGGCGATGGCTCCGATGTTTATCTTGTTTTTCTTATTAAAGAGTACTATTGATTTTAATCTTCGCTCGGCACTTTATGCCTCATTAGCGATTGTTATCTACCCATTTTTATATGACCAAGGGTTGGCGATTGTATATGGAATGGGAATTATCTATGCGTTCTATATGTTGTGGTATCATCGAGATGAGAGAACTACTTACACCTCATTGATTTTAATTTTTCTCTCACTAATACCCCTACCCATAGAGCAACCTTTTAACTATCTGTTCCATTTGGGAATACTGTTATTGGTCTACTCTTTTCTAAAAGAGGAGAAAATTGAGGAGAAATCGTTACAGATAGGAGCAGGGGTTCTTTTTTTACTATTTCTCTATTTTGGTGATGTTTTTGGATTGGTATGGGCAAAAGTGACCTCCTATGTGATTACGGGAACTAGTGAGGAGGGGTTACACTTTTATGCAGTGAACCAAACTGTAAGAGAGGCAGGTAGTATCTCCTTTGCAACTTTTTCCAACCGTATCTCAGGTTCAGGCATCGGGCTTCTATTAGCATTTATTGGGTATATTGTGTTGGTGATGCGTCACAAAGCATTTATCCTAGCCCTCCCATTGGTGGGTATTGGTATTTTTGCTCTCTTTGGAGGACTTCGGTTTACAGTCTACGCCGTACCTATCGCTGCGATGTCTGCCGTTTATCTCTTTTGGGTAATTGCCCAAGTCACAGTTAAAGAGAAGCCCAAACAGTATCTGCTAATGGGGCTTTTGACATCGGCACTTATCTATCCAAATATTGTGCATATTATTAATTATGCCGTACCTACTGTATTTACAAAAGCAGAAGTAAAAGATTTGGTAAAGTTAAATGAGATAGCCGACTCTAAAGATTATACCTTGTCATGGTGGGATTATGGATATCCTATTTGGTACTACTCTGACACCTCTACGCTGATAGATGGAGGAAAACATAACAATGATAACTTTATTATCTCAAAAATAATGTTCTCCAACTCCCCGATGCAGGTGGCAAACCTAAGCCGTTTAGCAGTAGAGACCTATGTCGATAGCAACTTCTCTATTGTCACCAATAAACTTTTTTCTACCAAAGAAAACCCACAAAAGCTACTAACAGCACTAAAAAGTTCAGACTTTAAACTGCCTAAAAAAACACGTGATATTTTTCTCTTTATGCCATACAAAATGATGCGTATTTTCCCAACGGTGGGTGTTTTTAGTAATCTTGATTTAAAGAGTGGGAAAAAAGAGAGAAAAATAATTTTCTATCCTACCTCTATTGTTAAACAAAATGGTTCAAAGATAGTACTAAGAAATGGAATTGTTTATGATATGGCATCAGGTATGTTAAATATGGGTTCGCAAAATGCCAAAGTAAACCGTTTTGATATGGTGGAGTATCGCCCCAATGGAGAGAGTATTCATAATTCTCAAATAAACCATTTGGATGGAACGTTCTGTGTGGTGTTCCTAAAAACCTATAACAGTTTTGTGGTAATGGACAAAGAGACCTACAACTCTGCTTATGTACAGATGTTTATGCTTGACAATCATAACAAAGAGCTCTTTGATTTAGTGGTCTCTTCTCCCTATGGCAAGACCTACCGAGTAAAGAGATAAAATGAACACTTGGGGGAGGGTTCAAAAAAGAACATTTGATATTCTGTTTGCACTTTTGGGTCTGTTTTTAACAGGTTGGATTATTTTAATAGCATTTGTTATCGCCTCTATTGAGACCAAAAGCTTTGGACTGTTTATCCAAAATCGTGTTGGTAGAGATGGCAAACTTTTTAATGTATTAAAAATTAAAACTATGAGAGAAATAGAGGGAATAGAGCATACCCATACCAGCTCAGGTGACCCAAGAATTACCAAAAGTGGCAAGTTTTTTAGAGATAGTAAAATAGATGAACTACCACAGTTTTTCAATGTACTATTTGGCTCAATGAGTTTTGTGGGACCAAGACCTGATGTGGAGGGCTATGCAGATAGGTTAGAGGGAGAGGATAAAATTATTGTGAGTATTCGACCAGGAATTACAGGTCCTGCTTCGATAAAATATAAAAATGAAGAGCAAATCCTAGAGAAACAGTCAAATCCAAAAGAGTACAATGATAGAGTAATATGGAGAGATAAAGTTTATATTAACAAAGAGTATGTTAAAAGTTGGACATTTCAAAAAGATATTCTATATATTATCCAAACAGTAACAGGAAAAAATTTAATAGGAGCATAGATGCAAAGACTATTTTTATCTTCCCCTCATATGAGTGGCAAAGAGCAAGAGTATATCGCAGAGGTATTCGAAAGTAACTATATTGCCCCTTTAGGTACATTTGTAGATAAGTTTGAAGAGAGTATCAAAGATTATACAGGTACATCAAACGCACTAGCACTCTCTAGTGCAACAGCAGGATTACATTTGGCACTTAGAGTTTTGGGTATAGGAAAAGATGATATTGTTTTGGCTTCTACGTTTACTTTTATAGGCTCTGTTTCATCTATTTTATATCAAGGGGCAACACCTGTTTTTATAGATTCAGATGAGTCTTGGAATTTATCTCCTCTTTTACTAAAAAAAGCAATTCAAGAGCTTCCTCAAAAGCCTAAAGCATTAATCTTGACACATTTATATGGTCAAATGGCTAAAATAGACGAAATTGTGGCGATTTGTAAAGAGAACAATATCTATTTAATAGAAGATTCGGCAGAATCTTTGGGTGCTTCCTATAAAGGTCAACAGAGTGGAACATTTGGAGATTTAGGGGTATACTCATTTAATGGAAATAAAATTTTAACCACAAGTGGTGGTGGAATGTTGATTTCTGATAATAAGGAGTGGATAGAGAAAGCAAAGTTCCTATCAAGCCAAGCTAAAGAGCCTTTTTTACACTATGAGCATAAAGAGTATGGTTACAACTATCGTATGAGTAATGTCTTAGCCTCTATAGGTGTGGCACAAATGGAAGTCTTAGAGGAGAGAGTGACTCGTAAAAGAGAGATTTTTGAACTCTATAAAAGAGAGTTTTCCTCTATAGCAGAGATATCTTTTATGCCTCAAATAGAGGAAAGCAGGGGCAATAGGTGGTTGAGTACCCTTCTATTTGATAAAACTGACCCATTAGAGGTAGTAGAGGCATTAGAGGGTGTAGATGCAGAGAGTCGTCCATTGTGGAAACCAATGCATCTTCAACCACTTTTTGGGGATGCGTTCTCTTTTGTGGATGGAAGTGCTGAGGAGATGTATAAAAAAGGGCTATGTCTTCCCTCCCCTACCTCTGCTTCAAATGAAGAGCTTATGCGTGTAATAAAGGTGATTAAAAAATTATGTCAATAGATAATATTTTTCATCCAACTAACAATCAACGAACACTCTTTTTTATAAGTTTAGACATTATTATCTCGTTTAGTACCATTCTTTTATCCTATCTGTTACGTTTTAGTTTTGATATACCTGTAGAGTATATGGATGGGATGATAAAGATGATAATAATTTTAATTCCTATAAAGATAACCATTATGTTTGTCTCAAAAATATACTTTATCGCATGGCGTTTTTTTGGATTAGAAGAGTATAGACGCATTGTAATAGCTCACTTTATAAGCTATCTAATTTTTACAGGGGTGGTTTTTCTTTCTCTTAATATATTTATCCCCTTTCCTCGTTCAATTATTTTTATTGACCTCTCCCTATCTCTCTTTTTGATAGGATTTATACGTATCTCTAAGAGACTATATTTGGAGAGTAGTATCTCTAAATTTCAAAAAAAGATGCTTATTATTGGGGTAAATGAGACGGCAACACATCTTATCAAGAGTGCATTACGAGGAGATATAGCATATCATCCTGTGGCACTCGTATCCAATAGAAAAGATACGATAGGAACATATCTATCCAATATCAAAGTTTATGACCAACGAGAGCTAACTGATTTGATAAAAAAGTTAGAGATAGAGAGTGTAGTCTTAACTGAAAAAGTAGAGCAAAAAGAGCTGGATTATCTCTTTACAATTTTAAACCTAGCAGGGGTAAAAGATATTAAAAAAACGCAGATGTTTGAAGATGATACCCCTGCACTTCTTGATATCTCTATAGAAGACCTATTAGCAAGAAAACCCAAAGATTTAGACCGTTTGAGTATTGCTAATTTTATTATTGGTAAAGTGGTTATGATAACAGGAGCAGGAGGAAGTATCGGTTCTGAACTCTCACGACAGGTCAAAATGTTTGGAGCAAAACAGATAATACTGCTTGATAACTGTGAATACAATCTCTATAAAATCAATGAAGATTTGAAACACCATAATAGTATCTGTGTGATGCAAGATGTTAAAAACAGAGAGCTTTTGAGTCAAACTTTTGCACAATACCAACCTGATATTCTAATACACGCTGCTGCTTATAAACATGTGCCTCTTTGTGAAGAGAACATCAAAGAGGCGATTGATAACAATGTCTTTGGAACACAAAATATTATTGATTTATCTATCGCCTATGGGGTGAAAAAAGTGGTGCTTATCTCCACTGATAAAGCTGTTCGTCCTACCAATGTCATGGGGGCAACCAAGCGAATTTGTGAAATCTATGCACAAGCTGTTCCCTCATATCATACCGAAATAGTAGCTGTACGTTTTGGGAATGTATTGGGAAGTTCAGGTTCTGTTATTCCTAAGTTTACCTCGCAGATAGAAAAAGGAGAAAATCTTACGGTAACGCATCCTGAGATTACACGCTACTTTATGATGATTCCTGAAGCGTGTCAATTGGTGCTACAAGCGGGGTCTATCGCCAAAGGGGGTGAGATTTTTATTTTGGACATGGGTAAACCCATCAAGATTATAGATTTGGCTAAAAAAATGATAGAACTTTCACGACGAGATATCAAAATAGAGATAACGGGTCTACGTAGAGGGGAAAAACTCTATGAGGAGTTACTCATCAATGAGGCAGATTTAAAAACAGAATACAGCTCTATTCTGGTCTCTCAAGATGCCCCTTCTGATTATGAAAAGCTATTGGTTAAACTTGGAAAACTTGCAACTGCAAATGAGGATTTTCTTCCTTTACTTAAAGATATTGTTCCTGAATTTAATCATCAAAGGAATTAAATATATAGACAAATAAACAATATAAACCATTACTAAGTATTAATAGTATATACTTCAACATGAAAGCAAAACAAGTATTAGAATTAACAGGAATCCATAGAGCAACTTTAAGTCGCTATGTTAAAGAGGGTAGAATTAAAGCAACTTTGCTACC
>JALTGP010000291.1 GCA_027076905.1 Campylobacteraceae bacterium
CGTTTGGGTTATTATTATAATGAGCAAGGGAGTAGAGGTCACGCATTTCACTATACCAAGCCAACGGACAAAAGTTTAGCGTCTGCATTTGATATTATCTCAAAAACTCCTAATGGCAAAGGAAACTTTGGCTCTTGGTCAAAGGGTAATGTTTTTGGAACCTATCTTCACAGTATGTTTAGAGGAAATTTTAATTTATTAAGTAACAAGTTTGGAATTTTGCCTAAAAATCATACAAAAGAGTTATAAGTTCTGTTCCTTTTCTCACTATAATTAAAATTATATAACGATGAGGACAACCATAATTATGAACCAAACACCATTAGACTCTTTTATTAATCACAAAGCCCAAACAGGGATGCAGTGTGGTAACTATAGTATAGATGTACCTGAACTTAAAGAGGGAGAACAGTACCGTTTTCACTTTGATGCTACTGCCTGTGTGGGGTGTCACTGTTGTGAGGCTGCGTGTAATGAGCTACAAAATAACCCTGCTGACGTCAAATGGCGACGTGTGGGTGAGATGGAGGGAGGAGAGTTCCCACAAGTATTACAGTTTTTTAACTCTATGTCTTGTAACCACTGTATTGACCCTGAGTGTCTGCGTGGTTGTCCGACCAACTCCTATGTCAAGTTTGAGGATAATGGAATTGTATGGCATGATGATGACTCCTGTATAGGGTGTCAATACTGTACATGGAACTGCCCTTATGAAGTACCTGTAATGAATTATGACCGTGGAATTGTAACAAAGTGTGATATGTGTCATGACAAACTAGCCGTAGGTGAAACTCCTGCCTGTGTTCAAGCCTGTCCTGCGGGGGCTATTGAGATAGAGGTGGTACACAAAGAGGAGTGGATAAAGTATGGAATGGAAAAAGAGGGTATTGCCCCTCATCTTCCTGATGTAGAGATTACCAAGCCGACTACCCGTTATACACTGCCTGAAAATATGCCAGAGCTTCGCCCTGCTGATGAGCGACTATTAAAACCTGCTCATGCAGAGCTACCTTTGGTCTTTATGACAGTGCTTACCCAAGTCTCATTGGGGGCATTTTTGGCTCTCTTTTTGGGTCAACTGCTCTTTAGTTTAGGATTTAACCTCCCTGAACCAACTCTAGCAATGGCAATTATGGCATTTATTCCATCAGCCATTGGTCTGCCTCTCTCTGCTCTACACCTTGGTCGTCCTATTCTTGCGATGACTGCCATGAAAAACTGGCGAACCTCATGGCTATCTCGTGAAGCGATTGCATTGGGGGCGTATACAGGGTTGGCTTCTGTAGTAGCAGGAATGTATTTCTTGGAGATAAAAGGGACGTTACTTCTCTTGGTAATGTTCTTGACACTAGCGATGGGTATCTTTGGAATTTACGCTCAATCCATGATTTACAGAGTACGAGCTAGACCTGCATGGGACAGAAAATCAACCACAAAAAGATTTTTTGGTTCAGGATATGTAGGGTTTTTATTAATATCACTACTCCTACTTATCACCAATGGAAAAGAGGGTGCGATGGTACTTCTCGCCATAGCTCTCCTCTCAGGAATGGCACAGGTACTTATCATCTATGAAGAGGTAATGTTCTACCGTCATCTTGATAAAGAGGGGTCACTTTATTATCAATTAAACAGAACACGAACCCTCTTAAAAGAGCATTTTGGAGAGATTAAAAAGTTTAGACTATATAGCTTGACCATATTTTCCTTGGGGCTACCACTTTTGACGATACTCTTTACGGCAAGTGGATTAATTACTCTTGCTATTGTGACCCTTGTAATGTCTACCATAGGGGCATTACTTAGTGAGTTAGCAGGACGATATCTCTTTTATAGAACGGTTGTTCCCTTAGGATTGGCAGGGAACTTCTTTGCTGGGAATCAGAGGGGATAGTTGATTTTTTTTAAAATTTACTTTTATGAGATTTACCTACTTAAAATTATAGGTACTAGGTTACTTTATGAAAGATTTGTGAATTGACTTTAAAATATAAAGTTTTAATTTTTTTGTTAAAAGTTTTATTAATATAAGATTTTACAAATCCCTATTTTAGGGACTTACATCAAATCTATATTTTACAGTAATTATTTTAAACAATTTTATCAAAAATAATAACTATATGTATAGTAGTCAATGGTTTGACCAATCCTTTGATATTAATTTATGTTTTTATTATAGCAAATTCGGTTTGCTTTTGATAAAAGAGATGTTATAATAACAAAAAAAAATATAAGAGAGAAAAAAATGAAAATATTATCAACCCAAGAGAGAGAGATTTTACTAAATAGCATTCGAGATATTCCTGATTTTCCTAAAGAGGGGATTGTTTTTAAAGATATTACGACACTGCTTAACAATGCAGAGGCATTTAAGACACTTATGAATCATCTAACAGAGCGTTATACTGAGTATAATTTGGATTATGTTGCGGGGATTGATGCTCGTGGGTTTATCTTTGGGGCGGTGTTGGCTGATAGGCTAAATATTGGATTTGTGCCTGTTCGTAAAAAAGGGAAACTTCCTTATACTACCGTAGCAGAAAAGTATGCGTTGGAGTATGGGTTTGATGAGCTTGAGATTCATATTGATGCGTTTCCAAAAGAGGGGGCGAAAGTGTTGGTAATTGATGACCTTATCGCAACTGGGGGGACAGCAAAGGCTACGGTTTCGCTTATCAATAAAGTGGGGGCAAATTGTGTAGAGTGCTGTTTTGTCGCAGAATTGGCTTTTCTGAATGGAAAAGATGGAATAGAGAGTGATGTCTACTCTGTTTTGAAATTTTAAACACAACTTATGTAAAAAACAATATAATTCCATTAATATATTTTAGGAGAGAGAATGCTTCGATTTGCCCCATCACCAACAGGTGATATGCATATTGGTAACCTGCGTGTTGCCGTTTTTAATTATATTGTTGCACAACAGAAAAACGATACCTTTTTGGTGCGTATCGAAGATACCGATGTCAAGAGAAATATTGAGGGAAAAGATACCGAGATAATGATGCTTTTGGAGAAGTTTGCCATCAAGCATGATAGTGTTTATCATCAGAGCGAACATCTTGGAATTCATCAAAATTTAGCTCTTCGTCTTCTCAAAGAGGATAAGGCGTTTGTCTGTCAATGCACACCTGATGAGTTGGAGTTCCAAAGAGAAAAAGCAAAGCTTAATAAAGTGGCGTATCGCTACTCTGGCAAGTGTGAAAGTTTAACCAAAGAGGATTATGCACAGCTCAAAGAGTGTGGTGATAAATTTGTGGTACGTCTGCGAAAACCCTCTACAAACATTATCTATCAAGATGTGATTAAAGGCACAATAAGCACTGCTCCAAATGAGGTGGACTCTTTTGTGATTTTACGAACTGATGGAACACCGACCTATAATTTTGCGTGTGCGTGTGATGATATGCTCTCCAATATTGACTTTATTATCCGTGGTGAAGACCACTTGAGCAATACACCAAAACAGAAATATATCAAAAACTCTTTAGGGTATGAGACAGATACTTTGTATGCTCACCTTCCCATGATTTTAAATATAGATGGTCAAAAGATGAGCAAAAGGGACAATGCCTCTTCTGTCAAATGGCTCTTTGAGGAGGGTTTTCTCCCTGATGCGATTTTGAACTATCTGTTACTGTTGGGAAACTCAAAAGCTCCAAAAGAGATTTTTACATTGCCTGAAGCAATAGCATGGTTTAATTTGGATACCATTTCAAAAAGCTCGGCAAGATTTGATATTGATAAACTACGCTTTATCAATAGAGAACATTTAAAAATGATGGATAACAAACAGCTCTCAACGCTGTTTGGATTTGCTGATGCTGATATTGGAAAACTTGCCAAACTCTATCTTGAAGAGGCAAGTACTACCAATGAGCTAAAAACAAAAATTCTTACCATCTTTAAACCCAAAGCGTTTGATGGTGAGTTGGGGGAGCAGATGAAGATTATTAGCAAGATTATCGCTGATGCTCCTGCATTTGAGACATTTAATGAGTTACAAAAACATATCACGGATAGAAGTGGATTGCAAGAGAAAAATCTCTTTGCACCACTACGAGTTTTATTAACAGGGGCATATAGTGGTCCTGAACTTAGTGAAATCTATCCGTTTATCAAATCTTATATTTTGGAGGTTGCATCATGAGTGCATTAATTTACGCAGTTGTTGGTCTTTTACATTCGGTTATTACGTTGTATGTGTGGATAGTTATTATCGCATCCATACTCTCTTTTGTACAGTTAGACCCACGAAACCCTATTGTTGAGATACTTCACCGTTTGACACAACCTGTCTTTATTTTTGTGCGTCAAAAGATGCCGTTTGTAGTTGTATCAGGCATGGATTTATCTCCATTGGTTATTATTTTAGGTTTAAACTTTTTTGATACTTTTATGATGCACTCTCTTACCTAAACTCTTTTGTGTGCTTTAAATAACACGCATCATCATTTATCATGAAAAAAATAGTATTTTTCCTATCTCTTCTTATCTCCATGATGCTACTCTTCATTGTGGTAGCCCAAGCTCACTCTCTAAAAAAGATTGAAGCAATGCCAAAAAGCATCTCAAAAGATTACTATATTTGGCGTTTTATTGGGGATAAAAAAACCTCTAAAAAAGAGGCATTAGAAGCCTACAAATGGACACAGAGAAAAAGTGCTAAACTCAAAAAAGCCATTCGTAAAAAAGCTGGCTATATTCCACAAAATACAAAGGTTAAGAAAAGAAATATTGACCCTAAAAACTTTATTATCTATCCTGCCACAGCGAGTAAAAAAAGTAAAAAAAGTCTGAAACGACTCTATAAAAAGATTAAAAAACAGGGGAAATACTCCGATGTTTTAAAGGTGATGAGTCACAAAGAGCCTTTTAAAGTTTTAGAGACACTTAAGCCCCAAACACAATGCTATATCTTTAATAACTGTCAAAGTAAATATCGCAAAAAATATTTTAATCACCCTTTTTCCTCAAAGAATATACAAAAACTTATTGGAGAAAAACAGTTTAATAAAAGCATATATTCTATTGTCACCACGCCACGGCTCACAAGAGTAAAAGCCTCTTTAGTGGATATAAATATCACGGAAAAGAGCAATATTTCTGCTTTGAGTTTCTCTAGTATTTTTCTTTTGGCGATGAATGCTATTAATTTATCAAAGATAAAACAGGCGAAGAAGTATCTAAATTTAGCATTAAAAAAAGCCAAATACTCCTCTGAAAAAGACAAATGTAACTTTTGGCTATATCTTGTAAATCAGAATAAAAAGTATCTTAAAAATCTCTTGAAAAGCACCTCGGTCAACCTCTATACCCTACGGGCAAGAGATATTTTAGACAAGCCCTATCCCAAAGTAATTACCCCTAAATTACCTTTTGGGTTTATTTCTAATTTTGACCTTTATAATCCCATTGATTGGGAAAAAATAAAGATGGAGATTAAAAAAAACCCTAAAAAATTAGATAAACTTGCAATAAAATATAATACCTATTTGACCACGGGTATCTACTCATTTATCAAAGAGAAAGCAGATAACTATCAAAAAGCCTACTACCCCATGCCCTATATGGAAGCGATGATGGGTCTAAAAAAAGAGAGGGTTGCATTACTCTATGCCATTGGACGACAAGAGAGTCGATTTGTTCCTGCGTCTGTCTCCTCTTCTTATGCGTTGGGGATGATGCAAATTATGCCTTTTTTGATTAAACATTTGGCAAAAGAGCGAAAAGAAAAACTTGATTTGGATAAAATGTTTGACCCCTATGTTGCCATTAGCTATGCCAATCAACACTTAAACTATCTGAACAAAAAGCTCTATCATCCACTCTTTGTTGCTTATGCCTATAATGGGGGAATAGGATTTACAAGACGCACCATACGCTCAAAACATCTCTTTAAATCGGGAAAATTTGAACCATATCTTAGCATGGAGCTTATTGATTATGAAGAGTCAAAAAAGTATGGAAAAAAGGTACTGACCAACTATGTTATCTATATGAATCTATTAGGAGAGAAGATAAAAATAACTCCTCTACTAAATATTTTAGACAACCCTCAAAAGACAGACCGATATCGTAAAAGATAGATGCTCTATCTTTAGCTTTGCATTTTTATCAATGCCTCTGAAAGATGTTGATTATTAAGTTGGCTAAGGTGTTCAAAATTATTTTGAATGGCTGTCAATAATTCTCTATCCTCTTTTAACTCAAGAAGTTTAAGTAGGGTGGAGAGATGTTCCCCATTGGCTTGAGCCATGTTCAGATTGATATTTTGTCGGTTTACTTCTATATATCGTTGTTCATAGCGTTCTCTTCTCTCGTCCACTGTGCTATAGCTTGTAGCTTCAGTAGAGAGTGCAAAAGATAACTCGGTACTAACGTCTGCTGTGGCTTCAAAGCTAGAGAAAAGGATATCTTCACGAACTCCTTTTGAGGAGTGATGAGAGGAGCTATGAGAAGAACTACGGTGGGTTGTTCTGTCTTTTGCCTTGACTCTTTTGGGCTTTATTGTTCCTGAATTGAGGTAGATAAAATTGATAAGTAAGAGTATTAGTATTTTTTTCATAAATATATTATAGTACAATTAGATAAAAAATATAGAAAAAGAGAAAGATGAACGAAGAGTTTAATGCAAAAAACAGTGGACGTTTAGATAAAGTTTTAAGCCAATATCTGGACAAAAGTCGGAATCAAGTAGAGCAACTTATTAAAGATGGGTTGGTTAGGGTCAATGAAAAAGTAGTGGTTAAAACCAGTTTGAAAGTAATCGTCAATGATAAGATAGCGTATAGCTTTAGAAAGGCTATACCCAAAGAGAAAATGGTCGTGGATTTTGATGTTGAGGTTCTTTATGAGGATGAGGTTATGATGGTGGTGAACAAACCTGCTGGATTGGTGGTACATCCTGCCCCATCAGTCAAAGAGGCAACGCTGGTGGATTGGTTGGTGCAACGGGGTATTTCACTCTCTACGTTGGCAGGAGAAGAGAGGCATGGGATTGTCCATAGAATAGATAAGGATACCACAGGTGCGTTGGTAATTGCCAAGACAAATGAAGCCCATCAAAAACTAAGTCTTCAGCTCAAAGATAAGAGTATGGGACGCTACTATTTGGCATTGATTGATTGCCCATTAAAAGAGAGTGGAATAGTGGAGAAGGCGATTGGCAGAAGTCGTAACAATCGCTTGAAAATGGATGTCGTGCCAGAGGGGAAAGAGGCGAAGTCTGCTTTTTATAAACTTGATAAAAGTGACACAAAAGTGGAGTTGGTTGCGGTGAAACTATTTACTGGACGAACCCATCAAATAAGAGTGCATCTTAACAGTTTAGGACGACATATATTGGGAGATGTTTTATATGGTTTTAAGAGCAAACGCGATACAATCAAAAGAGTTTATCTTCATGCCTATAAACTTTATTTGACACATCCCATATCCGAAAAGAGGGTTGAGTTTGTTGCACCTATGTTTTCTGATATGCGATACTTTATAAATAAAAATTTCAACCAAGGAGAGATTGATGAAAAAATTAACCCTACTGCCATTGATGGCTATTTCAGGACTCTTGTTAACAGGATGTAATCCTAAAAACATGATGAACTACAGCTTGGATCCAAAACTGCCTAAAGTTTTAAATGTAAAAGCTCTCGTAGACAGCAAATCGGTAGGATTTGAGTGGCAACCACTTGATAAACAAGGGATAGATGGGGTAAATATCTATCGTACCGAAGCAAATGCTTATGTTGGTTCACAGCAGAAAGAGGCATTGAAAATTGGTTCAGTTTCTAGTAAATATGCTTCACATTATGTTGATACAGGATTGCAACAAAACAGCCGATACACCTATACCTTTACAACGACCAAAGGCGACCGTGAATCCTCTTATGGAAAGGTGATTGAGGTAAAGACATTGGGCTTTTTACCTTCGGTTACTTTTTTTCAAGGAGTTCAAAAAACCACACGAACCATCAAGCTTATATGGCGACCACACTCTGATAAAAAAGTGGCAAAGTATCAGGTACAACGAAGTGTCAATAAAGAGGATTGGAAACGTATTGCAACGGTCTCCAATCGTCTTATGTCAGAGTATATTGATAATTATGTAGTCTCTGGAAAAACACATCAATACAGAATTATTGCAATAGGTTTTGATGGCACTCGCTCAACGCCCACTCATCCTGTTACTATTCTTGCAAAATAAGGGCTAAAATGCCACATATAACTATAGATTCATTTGATACTTCTAAGATAGTTTCAGGTGATTATGGAGAGACAAAATTACTGTTTATTGCACAAGATTTTTTCTCAGAGGATGAGATGCTAGGAGTTAAAATAGGGGAAGATACTTTTCTATTGCAGATTAAGAAATCAGATGCCTATTGGTTGTTAAAGCATGATAAACTAACACGACCACTTGATGTAAATCTAGTCAAACAAGCCATTTGGGATATCTCAATAGCATTTGATTTAAAAGTATTAAACTCCAATATTAATATTAATAGATTACAAGCATCATTGGCAAATGCCTATGAGAAAGGGATTGAAGATTTTATTGATATTGAGTTTCCTTTTGAGTCGGTCTCTATTGAGGTTGGTTTTGGTTCAGGTAAACACTTAATCTATCAAGCACAAAATAGTCCCACAAGACTTTTTATAGGTATTGAGATACATACCCCCTCAGCACAGCAAGTACTGCGTCAGGTAGAACTTTTGGGAATAGAAAATATTTGGGTGGTCAATTATGATGCGAGGCTTCTGCTTGAGATGTTGCCCTCGAATTTTATGCATAGAATCTATGTTCATTTTCCCGTACCGTGGGATAAGAAGCCACAACGACGAGTTATCTCTAAAAGTTTTTTAGAGGAGTCCATGCGTGTCTTAAAGAAGGGAGGACAGCTAGAGCTTAGAACCGATAGCCATAACTATTTTTGGTATGCGTTGGATACTTTTTTGGGAGAGGGTATCAGCAAAACAGCTATAGAAATTCGTAAAAATGAAGCGTTGGAAATTACAAGTAAATATGAGGCACGTTGGTTGCGTCAAGAGAAAGATATTTATGATGTTTATGTCACCTCTGCGTCTAAATCTAAGCCACGAATTTTAGATTTCAACTTCTCTTTTAACAATATAAAATATGAAGAGAAACTACTTAAACAACTCCCTTGGAAAGCCGTTATTTTTGATGATTGCTTTGTCCATTTTGAGAGGGTATATAGAGTATCCCAAAGTTCTATTTTGTTAAAATTGGCATTTGGAAGTTTTGATAGACCAGAGCATAAATATATACATATGGATAAAAATGGCACAGACTACTTTAGTTCAATGCCTGTAAAAACGCTCACCAATCATAAAGCTCATCTTAAAATAGAGGAATTTTTAAATGTCTAATATTATTTTTGCAGAGAACTTAACACTGTGGTATGAAGAGAATGAAATTATTATTAATGGTGCAAATTTCTCCATTAATAAGGGTGATTTTGTATTTATTACAGGTCCTAGTGGGTCTGGTAAATCAACACTACTTCAATCCTTTTATGGCAAACTACAACCCAATCAAGGTCAACTAAATATTGGTGGGCTTGATATGTCAATGATTAAGAAAAAAAAACTGCAAGAGTTACGAAGTCATTTAGGAATTGTTTTTCAAGATTACCGTCTAATTAATGAGTGGACGGTAGAGGATAATGTGGTATTGCCTTTGTGGATAGCAGGATACTCTAAAAAAGTACAAACAGAACAGGCTCAACGGCTTTTGCATCATGTAAAACTCTCTGGAAAAGAGAAAAAATATCCCATGGAACTCTCTGGTGGGGAGCAACAGAGGGTGGGGGTAGCACGAGCATTGGCAAAGAATCCATTTCTAATTTTAGCTGATGAACCTACAGGAAACCTTGATGAGTACTCCTCAAATGTAATTTGGGATTTACTAGAAAATGCCTGTCAACAGTTAGATACAACAGTAGTGGTCGTAACCCACCAGATACCAACAGTGTTCAATATCCCTTTTAAACATTTGAGTATTGACCAAAAAGGGACAGTTTATGAAGTTTGTTAAGAACCATCTCTCTATTATCTTTCCTATGGTTGCTATTCTATTGGGGTTGGAGTTTTTTATCGTCTTTGACCGCACGACAAAAAACTATGAAGAGAGTCTTCGAAACAGCTATGCGATGTTGGTCGTTTCCAAAGAGGAGATGAGCATTGATGATTTTAAATCATGGGATAACCATGTTTTCAAAGTCTCCGAGATAGAGAAATCAAAAATAGTTAATAGGGTTAGTTCAACATTTGATAAATCTTTGAATAAAAGTAATACACTCCAAGATAAAATGCCAAATTTTTACTCTATTAAGCTAAATAGTTATCTAAATAAAAAAGAGCTTGAAGAGGTAAAAAATAATTTTTTAAAGAGTCATAAAATAACAAGAGTAGAGACATTTGATACCTTGCATCAGTCAAACTATGGACTCTTTTCATTTATTAAATTTGCATTTAGTACCTTTATTGTTTTTATGACCATTATTGGCTCTTTTCTGATTATTAAGCAGATGGAAGTATGGAACTATATGCACTCACAACGTATGAAGGTGATGAATATTTTTGGAGCTTCTCTTTTTTTACGCTCTAAAGTATTGATTAATATGGCACTCATAGATGCTATTATATCTGCTATTTTTGCAAGTATCATCTTCTATTTTATTCAAAAATCTTGGTTAAAAGACTCCAATATTAGAATTATTCAAGATAATTTGGAGAAGCTTTTTACCTTTTCAGATATCTTTATACTGATGGTAGCTGCAATGGTAATTGTGATGACAGCAGTAATCTTGGTAGTGATTAATGTCAAGGAGGAGTAGGATGAAAAAGTTTTTATTACTTATGCTTATTTTTCCTCTATTTCTTTTCTCATCAAGTATTGATTCAAAGATAAAAGCAAAAAAAAGAGAGCTTAGTAGTCAAAAAATTGAATATGATAAGATGGATAAGAAACTCTCCGCTATGGCAAGTAAGATTATTACTGCCAAGGAGGAAAGAAACACGCTTGATAATAAAATTTTTGAATTAGAAGAGAGTATTCAAAAAAATAAAGTGAACTATAGAGAGCTTCAAGATAAACAAGATCTGGTCAATAGAAAATTATTAGAGCTTACTGTGGAGATTGCTCAAAAGAAAGAGAAGTTTATATCATTGATTGCTGAAAAATTTTCAATGGCACTGGTACTTGAAGAGCTAAATCAACCAACCTCTGAGTCTATTATGTTACAAGAGACTTATGCTATTTATGCCCAAGAGAATGAACGAGAGATAAAAATTTTAAAAGAGGATATTCGAACTTTAAAGATAAAAAAGGAGTATTTTCAAAATAAAAAAGAGAATATTCAACGGGTTCTTAGTAAATATCAAGAGGAGCGTGAGGAGTATAAAAGTAAGAAGTATAAAAAATTACTACTCCTAAAAGCCTTGGCACGGGACAAAGCCATTTACAGAAAACGTTTTGATAAAATTAGAAGTACACAAAGAGCATTACAGCATAAACTCTCTACCCTAAAGATTTTAAAAAGAGACAAGGCAAGAGAAAAGCGAGAATCTATGATATTGGCAGAGGCACAACGTAAAGAAGAGGCTCAACATAATGAAGAGATTCAAGCCCAAAGAGAAAGAGAGAGCATAAACCAAGAAGAGGTAACTTCTGAGTTGGTAGTAGCAGAGAGAGTATCTCCTCCCGTAGTCTATAAAGAAGAGCCTATCCAAATGGCAACACATCGTGGTAAAAAAACTATTTCACCGTTAGCAGGGTCACGGTTAATTAAAAAGTTTGGTACCTATATCGACCCTATCTATAAATTTAAAATATTTAATAAGTCCATCACTTTAAAATCTTCGCATAAAGGTGCGAAGGTCAAGAGTATTTTAAAAGGTAGGGTAGTCTTCGCAGAAGACAGTGGTGGGATGTTAGGACGTGTTGTAATTATTGAACACGCAAATCAACTGCATACAATTTATGCAAAATTAGCCAGACTTGCCCCTGGAATTCATGTCGGAAAAGAGGTCTTACGGGGGTCAGTATTGGGAAAAGTCAATAAAAGCCTTATGTTTGAGGTAACTAAAAATAACAAACATATGAATCCATTAAAACTTATAAAACTTTAGGAGAAAAAATTGTCATCACGAGAAGAAGTCGAAAGAATTTTAGAATATATACAAGAGTGTAGCCCAGGGCAAAATGAATTTTATCAAGCATCAGAAGAGGTTCTATTCTCTCTGTTACCCCTATTAGAAAATGATAGTAGATATTTAAATAATAATATTTTAGAGCGAATTGTAGTGCCAGAACGAACCATTATATTTCGTGTAAGTTGGATAAATGATACTGGAGAGATAAAAACCAATTTAGGATATAGAGTTCAATTTAACTCAGCCATTGGTCCCTACAAAGGGGGACTTCGTTTTCACCCTTCAGTAAATCTGGGAATTATTAAATTTCTAGGTTTTGAGCAAATATTTAAAAATGCACTAACAGGATTACCAATTGGAGGAGCCAAAGGTGGCTCTAACTTTGACCCAAAAGGTAAAAGCGACAATGAGATTATGAAATTTTGTCAAGCATTTATGTCAGAACTTTATAAACATATCGGTAAAAACAAAGATGTACCAGCAGGAGATATTGGTGTGTCTGCTAGAGAGATAGGATATCTGTTTGGACAGTACAAACGACTAAGAGGTGAATTTGAGGGAGTATTGACAGGAAAAGGACTCAATTGGGGTGGTTCAAAAGCCCGTAAAGAGGCAACAGGTTATGGCTCGGTCTATTTTGCAGAGAATTTTTTAAACGCAAACAATAATACTATCAAAGGTAAAACTTGTGCTGTTTCAGGCTCTGGAAATGTGGCTATTTATACCATTGAAAAGCTCTACGATATGGGGGCAACACCTATAAGCTGTTCTGACAGCAGAGGAACTATCTACCATAAAAATGGAATCGTACTCTCCTCATTAAAAGAAATTAAAGAGGTTAATCATGAAACTTTAGAAGCCTATACTTTATTACATGATGATTGTGAATATATTGCTATCAAAGACTATCCAGAAGATGGACACGCTGTTTGGCAGATACCTTGTGATATTGCATTCCCTTCAGCTACTCAAAATGAGTTAACACTAAATGATGCAAAGCAACTTTTACAAAATGGTTGTATCTTAATTAATGAGGGTGCAAATATGCCAACAACGGCAGAGGCACTAAAGTTTATACAAGAGAGTAAAATGCTTTTTTCTCCTGGAAAAGCAGCCAATGCAGGGGGGGTTGCTACCTCTCAATTGGAAATGAGCCAAAATGCAAGTATGGAACAGTGGAGTTTTGAAGAGGTTGATATAAAGCTTCGTACCATTATGCAAGATATCTTTAATACCGCGTATAACACTTCAAAAGAGTTTGGGTGTAAAGGAGATTTGGTAACGGGTGCAAATATCGCAGGATTTAGAAAAGTAGCTGATTCCATGATAGAACAGGGGGCAATATAGCCTCCTTACAAGACTAGTAACCTGAGTTCGACGGAATATCATAGCCACAATTTTATGAGGTTTGTCATAGGCAACGACAGATTTTTGCAGGACTAACTGGTTAATTCAAAAAAATATGTCTAAGCATATGGGAAACCTCATAAAACCCAAAGGGAAGCCTAAAAATAGGTAATCTTTCCTAAATAAAATTCTTGAATTAGCTACGGCTAGTCCTACGAATTTGATTTTGAAAATCTTATCTATTTTTAGGCTTTTGTGGATATGATATTCCGTCGAACTCAGGTTAGTACCACCGTTCACGCTAAGTAAACCCAAATTTAATGAAATGAGTTTGCGTTATATTTTCTTGAATTAGCTACGGCTAGTCCTACGAATTATATTTTGTAAATCTTACCCTCTCTGTGACTTCTATTTGTGTGTTTATTTCCTTGGGGTAGCCTTAGCCTCGTCTTATTCGGGACTAAAGTCTTAGATTCCAAAGAGTTTTGCAAGAAATCTAATTTAAATAGTCTTGAAGTGCTTTAGGCTCTATTTCACCATTTGAGTTTTTAAGCTCGGTAATCGCCAACGCAGTGGCTTTTGCTGCTGCGACGGTAGTAAAGTAGGCTACATTGGCACGAAGAACCGATTGTCTAATGGTTTGACCATCTATCTTTGACCCAGCATCTGCTGAGGTATTAATTGCTAAATCAATCTCATTATTTCTAATCATATCGTCAATATTAGGACGACCCTCAGAAATTTTAAGAACTTTATGTGATGCCACTCCTGCCTCTTCTAACGTTGTATGTGTGCCATTGGTAGCATATATTTCAAAGCCCAAATCTACAAAAGATTGCCCTATCTCAGCCACATGAATTTTATCATTTTTAGCCAAAGACATAAAGATTTTGCCCTCTAATGGAATATTGTTCTTCGCTGCAAATTGACTTTTGGCAAAAGACATTCCAAAATTATCAGAGATTCCCATCACCTCTCCTGTAGATTTCATCTCAGGTCCAAGAAGCAGGTCTGCCCCAGGAAGTTTATTAAATGGAAAAACAGCCTCTTTAACAGCCACATGACCTTTTAGTTTTGGCTCCATAATTTTTTTATCAAAATCTACCACATTAAAGTTATCGTAGAATTTTAGTGACTCTCTTAAGTCTCCTTGCACCATCACTCTAGTTGCTACTTTTGCCAAAGGAACACCTGTGGCTTTACTTACAAATGGAACGGTTCGTGAAGCTCTTGGATTTACTTCGATAAGATAAATCTCATTTTCAAAAATTGCATATTGAATATTCATCAGACCCACAACACCAAGTCCTAGAGCAATATCAGCTGTTTGTTGCTTAATCTCTTCTAATAACTCATCTGAAATAGAGATGGTTGGTAATGCACAAGCAGAGTCTCCTGAGTGAATCCCTGCCTCTTCGATATGTTGCATAACAGAGCCTATATAGACCTCTTTCCCATCACAAATTGCGTCCACATCAAGCTCAATAGCATTGTCCAAAAACTTATCAATCAATACAGGAGCATCATTTGATACCAAAACAGCTTCATCCATATACTCTTTGATTTCTGCATCAGAGTAGACTGTTTTCATACCACGACCACCCAAAACAAAAGAGGGACGAACCAATACAGGATAACCTATACGATTGGCAACCACCAATGCTTCCTCTTTATTAATCACTGTAGCATTGTTGGGTTGTTTTAATCCCAATTTGTTAATAAAGTTTGAAAATAATTTTCTGTCTTCAGCAAGGTCAATAACTTTTGCTGTTGTTCCTGAAATATTTGCTCCAATAGCTGTAAGTTGTTTTGCCAGTTTTAGAGGTGTCTGTCCCCCAAAGTGGACAATAACTCCATCAGGCTTCTCTATCTCAATAACATTTCTGACGTGTTCAAAGTCGATTGGCTCAAAGTATAAAATATCAGAGGTATCATAATCTGTAGAGACTGTCTCAGGGTTACAGTTGTACATGATGGATTTAACACCCATATCTTCTAGTGCAAATGATGCATGAACACAACAGTAATCAAACTCAATTCCTTGACCAATTCTGTTTGGTCCACCACCGATAACAAGAACTTTTTTATCATTAGATTTTTCTTTTTTTACTTTTTCTTTTGGAAGTTTTGTAATATTGGTAGTAGAGTATAGATAGGGAGTTAAGGCTTCAAACTCTGCTGAACAGGTATCTACTTCGTTATACTCCAAAGTAACATTCAGTTTTTCCCGTGCATTATAAATATCATTTTCAGAGAAGCTAATGCCATCATTTTTATTAATAGCCCATGCAATCATGGCATCTGAAAAACCATCTGATTTTACTTTTCTCATTCTTACTTCATCGGTAAGAAGTGCCACATTCATCTCTTTTTCAACGATTACAAGCTCCTCTAATTGATATAAGAACCACTGGTCTATTTTACACCAATCAAAAACTTCTTCAACCGTTTTTCCACGTCTTAGAGCTTCAAATACATAAAGAAATCGCTCTGCATTGGAGCGTCGAATTTCACGGATAAGCTTCTCTTCATCACAATCAATGGTATCAAATCCAATAAGACCTGTCTCTAATGATATAAGTGCTTTTTGGAATGACTCTTTGAATGTCCGCCCGATACTCATCGCTTCACCTACTGATTTCATCGCAGTACTAAGTGTTGAGTCTGCCATTGGGAACTTTTCAAAGGTAAATCTTGGAACTTTTGTCACCACATAATCAATGACTGGTTCAAAACTAGCAGCCGTTCCCGTTATATCATTAGTAAGCTCATCTAGTGTAAATCCTACTGCCAACAGGGTTGCCACTTTTGCAATTGGATAGCCTGTGGCTTTTGATGCCAAAGCAGAACTTCGGCTAACCCGTGGATTCATCTCAATAACAATCATTCGCCCATCTGCTGGGTTAATTGAGAATTGAACATTTGACCCACCTGTATCAACACCAACTTCACGCAAAATTTTAAACGAAGCATCTCTCATGCGTTGGTACTCTTTATCTGTCAACGTAAGTGCAGGAGCCACGGTAATACTGTCCCCTGTGTGTACGCCCATTGGGTCGAAGTTTTCGATAGAACAGACAATAATACAGTTATCTTTGTGGTCTCGAATAACTTCCATCTCATACTCTTTCCACCCCAAAAGAGACTCTTCAATTAAAATTTCAGAGATAGGAGAAGCGTCAAGCCCTCCCTCTACAATGGTTTTGAACTCATCAATGTTGTAAGCAACACCTGAACCTGCTCCTGCCATCGTAAATGATGCTCTAATAATTAGAGGAAAACCGATATTATTTGCTACTCTTAGAGCCTCTTTCATATTATAGGCATATTCAGAGATTGGTAAATCCATACCAATTTTAATCATCGCCTCTTTAAACTCCTGACGGTCTTCTCCTTTTTTAATGGCAGCTGGTTTGGCTCCTAAAATTTCGATGCCTTCAAGCATTCCTGCTTCATACATTTCCATTGCAGCATTTAATGCAGTCTGCCCTCCCATAGTAGGCAAAACTGCATCTATGTTCTCTTTTTTGATAATTTTAGAAATAACCTCAGCTGTAATAGGCTCAACATAAGTTCTATCAGCAAATTCAGGGTCGGTCATAATGGTAGCAGGATTGGAGTTAATGAGTACAACTCTATAGCCAAGCTCTTTAAGTGTTTTAGCCGCTTGAGTTCCAGAATAGTCAAATTCACAAGCTTGACCAATAACAATTGGACCAGAGCCGATAAGTAAAATAGTTTTAATGTCAGTGCGTTTTGGCATGAAGAATTACCCTTGATTTTAATTGATGGATTATACAAAAAAGGGACTTAAGAGGTGATAATAATTAACACAAAGAATCAGCATCACACTTAAAGGAAGTATGTGAAAATAATAACGTAGTGTGATGCCAAAGTTGACCTAT
>JALTGP010000292.1 GCA_027076905.1 Campylobacteraceae bacterium
GCTTTGCTAAACAGATTGGGGCAAAAGAGGTTTTAAAAGAAGCAGAGTACTATCGCATCAATTTAGGAGAAGATTTTAACCTAAGCAACTTAAAGACCTTTTTACTCTATATCTCAGACAAGAGTAGCTCTCAGATTAAAAAAAGAGTTGTAGATGAAGATGACAAAGTCTTTGTAGTTACAAGTGAAGAGGAGCAGAACAAAATGGCAAAGTTGGCTCATAACAAAACAGACCGAATTGTCTCGCCTAGCGTGGGAGAACTTACCGAACTGATGTTGAGTGATGAGGGGGAAGAGCTGTTTATTAAGATTTTGTCTAACTGCCTCTCTTTTAAAGATGTCTCACCCTATCAACTCAATGGAGATATAAAGAACCCCTCTAACTTCTTTGGACGGGTGGAGATACTTCGTGAGATTATCTCTAACCATAACGTAAACTACCTCTTAGTAGGAGCTAGACAACTTGGAAAGTCTTCCATACTTAACGCCTTGGAACGCCACTACAAAGAGAGTAAAAAAGTGAGCTGTTACTCGGTTACTCTTGATGAGAGTGGCGATGTGTTGTCGGCTTTGCGTGAAGTGTTGAGCATGAAGAGAGATGCAACCCTAGAAGAGATTGTCATCATCATAAAAAATCAAAAGAGAAAACCAATCTTCCTTATAGATGAAGCAGACAAATTTGTGCAACATGAAAAAGAGAGTGGCTACCTTATAACTTCTGTGTTTAGAAAACTCTCACAAGAGGGAGATGCTATGTTTGTTATGGCTGGATTTTGGACGCTTTATAAGTATGTTACAGTGGACTATCAGTCGCCATTGAAAAACTTTGGAAAGATTATCAATCTTGCTGGACTAGAAGAGGAAGCCTGTAGAGAGCTTATGATACACCCCATGCAACGAATAGGCGTAAGCTATGAAGATAAGGGCATAATAGAAGAGACCATTAAACTGTGTGGATATAGAGCCAACTACATTGCTACAGTTTGTGATGTTGTTTTGAAAAAGTTAGAGAGTTCGGTTATCTCAAAAATAGATGTAGAGAACGCCTTAAACGATACAGCCATAAACAATATGCTTGTTGGTTGGGGAAATTTGACTCCTAACTCACAGGTAAATAGGCTTGATAGACTTATTGTCTACTTAACCATTGAAAAAAAGAGTTTTCGACTAGGCGATGTGATAGAGAGTCTAAAAGAACAAGGCTTAAAGATAGATATTGACAGAGTCAATGAGAGTTTAGAGCGTTTGGTTTTGGGTTATGTGGTTGGGAAGTTAAAAGGGAATTATGTCTATAAAATCCCTCTGCTTCGAGAACGATTATTGGAAGATGACTTGGTCTATTTGGTTGAGGGGGAGGTTTTGGCGTTGAGATGATATTCTGATTTTTGATGTTGAATTTATACCAATTTTCATTTGACGGTGTTTTCGGGGGAAAACACCCTACTGTTATCCAAAAAATCCAAAAAAAAGTTACTATACTTCGTTATCATAAAAAATATTATAAGGAAAAAAAATCATGTTAAAACAAAAATACAAAATAGGAATCTCTGGACATAGAGATTTAAAAAGTTCAGAGATACCTCAATATAAAAAAGAGATAGAAGATATTTTAAAAGAGAAGATAGAGCAGTACCCAAACAGAGAGATTTATATTTTGACTCCACTTGCCGAGGGTGCAGACCAACTTGTGGCTAACGTAGCAAAAGAGTTGGGTTTACGATATGAGGTACTTTTGCCTATGCCTATTGAACTCTATAAAAAAGATTTTACATCAGAGAGTTATGAAGCATTTTATGGATTATATCTTGATGCAGTAGGCTCAACCATAACTCCTCTACCTGTGGGAACGACGATGGAAGAGATTAGTGATTATTGTGTAAAGAGAGATAATCAGTATCTAAAAGTGGGTCAAGAGGTGGTAGCCAAGAGTGACTTTATGCTCTTTTTATGGGATGGGGTAGTCAACCATAAAACAGGTGGTACAGCTGATATATTTGAATATGCA
>JALTGP010000293.1 GCA_027076905.1 Campylobacteraceae bacterium
TTACTCATATCTATATTGGGAAGTATGCTGTTTGCTTCTGATACACAACTTGTAAACCAAGGGGTTATAAGTATTGTTTTTGGAGCTTTTGTTGCAGGAATTCTTCTCACCTTTACCCCTTGTGTGTTGCCCATGATTCCTATCTTGTCAAGTATTATTGCAGGACAAGGAGAGGATATCTCCAAAACCAAAGCTGTCTCTCTCTCTCTCTTCTATGTGTTGGGAACTGCTGTTACCTATGCACTCATGGGGGCATTGGCAGGAGCGACAGGGGAACAGTTGCAGTCCTATTTTCAAAATGTGTGGGCGATAGGAACGATGGTAATTATTTTCATCATTATGGCACTCTCTATGTTTGGACTTTATAATATTGAGCTTCCCTCTTTTATCCAATCAAGACTAAGCTCCAAATCCAATACTATCAAAGGTGGTTCTGCCCCAATGGTATTTCTGTTGGGGATGATTTCAGCACTGATTATCGGGGCGTGTGTCTCTCCTGTGCTTATCTCATTTTTAGGCGTAGCAATATCTAATGGAGACCCATTTTTAGGGGCTGTAACCATGTTTTCTATGGCACTGGGAATGGGTGTACCTCTTGTGGCTTTGGGCTTTGGAGCAGGTCATCTCTTGCCAAAAGCAGGAGCGTGGATGGACAAAATAAAATACTTCTTTGGGGTGATGCTCCTAGGGGTGGCTATCTATCTATTTAATACATTACATCTGCTCTCTCCTCTATTCCCGTGGGGTATCTTTTTAGTAATTATTGCTATCTATTTGAGTGCGTTAGATGCAATAAAAGAGCCATTTAGTGGTTGGAAAAAATTTCAAAAAGGAGCAGGAGTGGTGATGCTTATTTGGGGAACACTCCTTCTGGTGGGTGCAGGATATGGAGAGTCTAATCCTCTTGAACCACTACCAAAAGTATCGGTAATTACTGTTTCAAATGGTAACACACCTGAACATAAAAAATCGACACCCTTTACAACCATCAAGAGCCTTGATGAGCTAAAGAGTAAAAAAGAGGAGGCAGAGGATACTGAAAAATTACTGGTTATCTACTTCTATACAGATTGGTGTCCTGTCTGTGCCAAACTCAAAAGAACCACCTTTACAGACAGTCGTGTGATATCTGAACTAAAAAAGAATTACGTTGCTGTACAGGTAAATATGACGGACAAAGAGGATGAAAAAATCCAAGAGATTAAAAAGAAGTTTAACATATTTGGACCGCCTTCATTGGTCTTTTTTGACAGAGAGGGAGAGGAGCTAAAAGATGAGAATGTCTATGGCTATCAAGAGCCTGATGAGTTTTTTGACTATTTGGAGATAATAGCCGAAGAGTAAAGCTATTTTTACTATAATTATTTTTAAAAATAATAAAGTTTTATAGGAAAAACAGATGTTAAAAATAGTACTATTGACCATGATATATACACTCTCTTCAATGGCAGAGGGCAATGCCTCTCTTATCAACAGCATTGAAGTGGAGTTAGCAGACGAGACCTCTATTGTTATCGGTAGAAAAATTGATGTGAAATGTAAAAAAATTCCCATTGCCATTCACTCATTTTGGAGTAGCAACTATGCAGGAGAGCATATTGCTGATGAGTGCAAATCCACATTTGTCAAAACAGCAGGTAAACTCTCTCCCATAAGCGTTGCCAAAGGAGTAGAGACCTTTGGAGAGCTTGAAGTTTTAAACTTTATAGATGAGCTACAAGCCGATGAAGATATGCTACTAATAGATATTAGAAAACCCCTATGGTTTGAAAAACGCACCATCCCAGGAGCTATCAATATCTCATTTGAGTATATCTACAAAGCAGATGAATATCCAAAAGAGTTCAAAAAAGCACTTAAAAGATTAGAGATAAAAGGGGATAAAAAACCATATGATTTCAAAGAGGCAAAAACCATCGCTGTCTTTTGTAATGCTGTATGGTGTACACAATCCACCCTTATGATAAAATCTCTTCTCAAACTTGGATATCCTGCAA
>JALTGP010000294.1 GCA_027076905.1 Campylobacteraceae bacterium
ATTTGTATGAAACCCTCTATATCCATCAACCTTCTCTTTTTTTTGAGAAGGGTAGCAGATGGTTCTAGGGTGTTCAAATGCTCTAGCTATGGCACTAAATGGGGCGATTGTCCCTTTTATATCTAAACTAAATTTCATCTTTTTCTCCTATCTCTCTATCTCTGGTGGACAGATACCAAGCGAGTTCATAATCATTGCCACATTTGAAAGCTCTTCGCCCTTTAGCATATTTTCTAGCAGTGTAAAGCCATGAATAAGTGATGGACCTTTTACCTGCATTCGGCGTATCTTTTCGCTTCCATCTCCTGCCATATAGTAGTTATACTCTCCTCTTGCTGACTCAGAAGAGACCAAAATATCATTTTTTGGAATTTTAAACTTTCTATGTTTAGGGATTTTTTGCATAATATCCCCCTCTGTTGGCATCTGTTTAATAACTTGACGAAGAATTTTAATAGACTCTCTTATCTCTTGTCGTCTAACCAATGCTCTTGCATAGACATCTCCACCCTCAAAGGTAGGAATATCAAAATCTAACTCATTATAGACCAAGTATGGGTTATCTTTTCTAACATCTCGTTTTATTCCACAACCTCTTAATGCTTGACCCACATAACCATGTTTTAGTGCTTCATCTCTGTTTATAACACCTACACCAATGGCACGTTTTTTAAAGGTACTGTTATCAAAAAATATATTGTCATATTTTGGTAATCTCTCCTCTAAGTAGTCTAAAAACTGCTCTAATCTATCTAAGAATCCATCAGGTAACTCTCGTCTAACGCCTCCTGGGTAGATATACATGTGGTAGACTCGTCCACCAGTTAGCTCTTCAAATAGGTCAAGAATTAAATCTCTATCATAGATACTCCATTGAGCCACCGTTCCAAGCCCCACAGAACCACTCTGACCACCCATCCATAGCATCTGAGCACCTATTCTTGCCATCTCCAAGACCATAACTCTAATATATTTTGCTCTTTGGCTTATCTCGATTCCTGCTAGACCCTCTATGGCTCTTGCAAAGTTCTCCTCGTTTGGGTCTGGTTCAGGAACACAGATTCTACAAACAATGGTAAAGGCTTGAATAATGGTTCGTCTCTCTACCAACTTTTCAAACCCTCGATGCAGATACCCAACATGGGTTCTAGCCTTTTGAATGGTTTCGCCAACAAGGTCAAGCTCTACACTCATATTTCCTGTAATTCCAGGGTGTTGAGGGCCATGAAAGATTTTTATAACTCTATTCTCTTCATTCTCTATCATTTTTTTGCCTCCTTCTTAGCTTTTAACTTTTTGGCTTCGGCTCGTCTTCGTTTTGTCTCAGCTTTTACATCTTTGTTATCTTCTCTACCTCTTCTAAACTCAAACTTCTCGTTAACATAAGCCAAGGTATCAAACTCTCGTCTTAGTGGTGGAATCTCTTTCCAATTCTCTAAAGCAAAGTCGTAAAGTGTTGGGTTTCCAATAAAATCTATACCATACATCTCATGCAAATCTCTCTCCATCACTTCAGCTTGTGGAAAGAGATGTAAAATAGTTGGTAGTTTGCTCTTCTCTCTTGGAATATCTAACGCTATCATCAAATTTTTATTGCGTTGCTCTGTGGTTAAGATATAGTTCAAGGTAAAAATCTCATCCTCTATCCAATCGGTACACGTTATCTGTGAGAGTGTCATGAAATTGCTACTAGAACCAATAAAATTAATGGTTCGTAAAAGCTCGTTTTGGTCAATACGAATCTTAAAGAGTCGCTCTGCTTTTTTCTCTATTTCGTAATGTTTAGCTAAACTGTCTATCATTGGTTCATTCCTGCAAAATTTGCCTCATAAGTTGGCTCTATATTATCCCCAAATATCTTCTTTTGGTTTGTTTTATAAAACGCATTATTCTCTCTATATTTAATATATCCTGCCTCTCTTTTGGCATCTTTTATATTGGCTTGTAGCTTAACAAACCCCTCTATCAACGCTTCAGGTCGTGGCATACAGCC
>JALTGP010000295.1 GCA_027076905.1 Campylobacteraceae bacterium
CCCCTAAGGGAGGTGGTTTTTCCCTACAATAAGATAATAAATAGGAACCGATAGCTTTAGCCTCGTCTTATTAGAGACTAAAGTCTCCGATTCCTAAGAATTTCCATAAACAGTTTAAATAAAAAAGGAATTTTATAAAAATATGAAAAAACACTACACCTCTATCCTCTCTAATGGCTTTGGTACATTTGCATCAAAAGCTTTTCCAAAACCTATCCAAAAAATAATCAATCATGGATATGTAAAACTAATGAAACTGGACATGAGCGATTTTAATGACCCATCCACCTACCCTACTCTCAATAAACTTTTCACACGAAGCATTCAAAGCAACCCTAGAGAAATAACAAAAGATAAAAATATGATGATTTCTCCTGTGGATGCCTTGGTTTCTGACTTTGGAGAGATAATTGAAGGAAAAGCATATCAAATAAAAGGGATGGAGTATGGTATTCAAGAACTTTTTGGAAAGCATCATAAGGAAGCCAGTAAAGAGGTAGATGGTGGACAATTTGCAAACTTTTACCTCTCTCCAAAAGATTACCACCGATATCATGCACCACAAACATTGAAAATAACTTCCATTACCCATATTCCAGGAAAATTATATCCTGTAAACTTTCCTCTTCTTAGAAATAAAAAAGAGCTATTTATCGAAAATGAACGTGTAATTATCGAGGGAAAAGACCAATATGGAAAAACCTTTATTATGGCACTTATTGGGGCATTAAACGTGGGTAAAATGGTCATAACATTTGAAAAAAGCATCAATACTAACTCTAATATTAGAGAGCCACAACACTATAAATATGACAATTTAACCTTAAAAAAGGGGGAGCTATTTGGATGGTTTGAGATGGGTTCTACTATTTTACTCTTTGCTCCAAAAGGTTGTTATCAGCCAAAACTATCTATTAATCAAAATGTCAAATTTACAGAAGATATCGGAACTCTATCCTAGATGAAAAAACTAATTATTTTTGATATGGATGGGACACTTGTTGATAGTTCATTAACCCTCGCACGAGCCATTAATAGTGTTCGAGAAAACTTAGAACTAGAGAAGATGGATGAGACGCACATCCTCTCTAAAATTAATGAACTCAATCTTAATCCCGCTCAATATTTTTATGAAACCGAGAACTTTACAACCCAACAGGAAGAGTGGTTTTCCAGCTATTATACCCAAAATCATGAACAAGAACTCCGCCTCTATGAAGGGGTAGAGACGTTATTAAATGAACTATTAGAAGAGAATTACATTTTGGCTTTGGCGACCAATGCCTATAAAATTTCTGCTTTACAATCACTCTCTTATCTCAAAATTACTGATAAGTTTTCTGCTATTATCTGTAGTGATGATGTTACAGAGGGAAAACCATCACCCGATATGCTCTATAAAATTTTAGAAGAGCTTGATATAAAAAAGAAGGAAACAGTTTTTGTGGGTGATGGAGAGAGAGATGAAGTCGCTGCAAAAAATTCCAATATAGACTATATCATGGTGAGTTGGGGATTTTCTGAACATGAGAAAAACCATGAAAGAGATGTGGTACATAGCATTAAAAAATTAAAAGAAAAAATACTGGAATTATAAAATGAATTTAAAACCATCAAAGTCAACCATTACGGATATCATTAGTATAAGCCTTATTGGCATATCCTTATCCCTACCCCAACCCTATGCTACTCCTCTACTTATGACAGGTCTGTTTGCACTATCAGGTGCAATTACCAATCAACTTGCGATTCACATGCTCTTTAACAAAGTCCCACTCCTCTACGGTTCAGGGGTTATTGAGAAAAATTTTGGCTTATTTAAAGAGTCGATTAAAGAGATGATAATGACGCAGTTTTTTAACAAAGAGCAACTTTTGAGTTTCTTTAAAAGTGAAGAGAAAAAGATAGACCTCTCTCCACTGGTAGAGTCGGCTGATTTTTCCCCTGCGTATATTGCCCTAAAACAGAGTGTTATGGAGTCAAAATTGGGTGATGCACTCTCACTGTTTGGGGGAGAGAAAGCTCTTGATAGCATGAGAGAGTCGTTTTCTAAAAAACTTAAATCAGCTGTAATTGGCATTGTCTCTTCTAAGACCTTTAAAGCCCAAATGAACCATCACCTAGAGCAGTCTACATTTAATGATGAAATTTTCGAGACCATTGATAATCTAATCACTAAAAGATTAGAGGAGTTAACCCCTAAAATGGTTAATGATTTGGTACATGAGCTAATCCATACTCATTTGGGATGGTTGGTGATTTGGGGTGGTGTCTTTGGAGGAGTAATTGGACTTATCTCTGCTCTTACATTAATGTAAAAGAGAGATAGTTAAACCACAACAGTTAAATTTGTGGTCCTGCATCAGTACAATCAAACTCTGAACCATTATCACTATAACGTTCAAAGTTTTTATTGAACTCTTCTGCTAAATGCTTTAAAGTCTCCATCATTTTCTCTTTGTCTTCCCATGTATTTTCAGGATTGAGAATTGCATTATCATGAATACCTTTTAAAGTTTTTGGAAAATGAAGATTAAAGATTGGTAGAGTATCAAACTCTGTATCCAGAATTGACCCATCCAAAATACCATTGATACAAGCTCTTGTATCTTTGATACTCATTCTATCTCCTGCACCATTTAATCCTGTATTTACCAAATAAACATTAACATTATGCTTGTCAATTTTTTCTCCAAGTAATTTTGCATAGGCTGTTGGGTGTAGAGGTAAAAATGCCTCTCCAAAACAAGCTGAAAATGCTGTTATAGGCTCTGTAATTCCACGCTCTGTTCCTGCTACCTTGGCGGTATATCCACTTAAGAAATAGTACATCGCTTGTTCTTTATCTAATTTAGATACAGGAGGCAATACACCAAACGCATCATAACTCAAAAAGATAATATTTTGTGGATGTCCTGACTGTAAATCCTCTTTATGATTAAGGATATGCTCGATAGGGTAAGAGACTCTTGTATTTTGTGTTTTAGAGATATCATCATAATCAACATTCCCCACTTCATCATGAACAACATTTTCTAAAAGTGCATCTTTTCTAATCGCCGCAAAAATTTCAGGCTCTGATTTTTCATCAAGATTAATTACTTTGGCATAACATCCACCCTCAAAGTTAAAGACACCTTCATCATCCCAGCCATGCTCATCATCACCGATTAATGCTCTATGTGGGTCAGTAGAAAGAGTTGTTTTACCTGTTCCTGATAGACCAAAAAAGAGTGCTACATCATTATCTTCACCAACATTAGCTGAACAGTGCATTGAGAGTTTACCCTCTAATGGTAACCAGTAGTTCATCATAGAAAAAATACCTTTTTTCATCTCTCCACCATACCATGTTCCACCAATAATAGAGATATTTTCCTCTATATTAAAAGCCACATAAACATCTGAGTGTAAATCCATCTCTTTATAATCTTCATTAACTATTTTACACGCATTGTAGACCACAAAATCTGGTTCAAATGTTTCCAACTCTTCTGCTGTCGGACGAATAAACATATTTTTAACAAAATGAGCTTGCCACGCAACTTGTGAGATAAATCTAACAGAACGTCTGCTCTCATGACTTGCACCTGCATAAACATCCATAATATAAATATCAGAGTTAGAGAGTTGCGTTTTTGTTAAATCATAAAGTTTATCAAACTTCTCTTTTTCAATCTTTTTATTGATTTTTCCCCAAGAGATATGCTTGTTTGATGGTGATTGGTCAACAAAGTACTTGTCTTTTGGACTTCGACCTGTAAAGATACCAGTATCACACATTGCTGAACCTGTGGATGAAATTTTACACTCATTTTTATTAACTTCATGTGCTTGAAGTTCGTCATAGCTTAGGTTATAGTAAACTTTAGCAATATTTTCAAGTCCAAGTCTATCAAGACCATTTGGTGTAGGGGTACTCATTTTGTGTGCCTTTTAATTTTTATTTGTTATATTTTGTCATTTGATTCTTAAATAATATAACAAATAAAAAAAGACTTTTGCATCTCTTTTTATTTACCATATTTAAGACAATTAAAATAACTATTAATCTAACAAATTTTACAAAGCTAAGGGAATTATACAATTGAATAGATATTAATAAACTTACTTAAGTCCATATATATACAGAGTCAAAATAAAGTGACTCTAATTGACTCCATATATTATATTTCTTCTCTATTTAAATATAGAAAGCAACACACCAGCTGCGACAGCTGAACCGATAACACCTGCAACGTTTGGACCCATTGCGTGCATCAAAAGTACGTTTCCTGGTTTCTCTTCAGAACCAACTTTACTTACAACCCGTGCTGACATCGGTACAGCAGAAACTCCTGCTGCCCCAATGAGTGGATTGATAGGCTCATCTGAAAACTTGTTCATCACTTTTGCCATAAGTACTCCTGCAGCCGTTCCAACAGAGAATGCAACAAGACCAATAATCATAATTCCCATTGTCTCTAAAACCAAGAACTTATCGGCTGCTAGTTTTGAACCAACCCCTAGTCCTAAGAAAATAGTTATCACATTAATCAATGAGTTTTGCATTGTGTCACTTAACCTGTCAACAACACCTGACTCTTTTGCAAAGTTACCAAAGGCAAATGCACCAATCAATGGAGCAGATTCAGGTAAAAGCAGAAGTGTCAACATAAGCACAACAATAGGGAAAATTAGTTTTTCTAATCTATGTACTTTTCTAGTTGTTTTCATAACAATAACACGCTCTTCTTTGGTTGTTAATGCTCTCATTATTGGAGGTTGAATAACTGGAACTAGTGCCATATATGAATAAGCAGCAACTGCAATAGCACCCAACATATCAGGAGCTAGTCTATTGGCAATAAAGATTGAAGTAGGGCCATCTGCCCCACCAATAATAGAAATTGCCGAGGCATCTTGCAAATCAAACCCAAGCATAACAGCACCAACTAAAGCACCAAAAATACCAAACTGAGCAGCTCCACCAAGAATTGCTGTTTTAGGGTTTGCTAAAAGTGGACCAAAATCTGTCATCGCCCCAACACCCATAAAGATTAATAGAGGAAAGAACTCATTGTGAATACCCATGTTATAGATAATACCCAACATTCCATGCTCTCCACCCATCCCTGCTAGAGGAATATTGGCGAGTAACCCACCAAAAGCGATAGGAATCAATAAAAGTGGTTCAAATCCTTTAGCAATCGCTAAATAAAAGAGTATAAATACAATGATTATCATAATAATACGACCCAATGAAGACTCAAACCAAGTCATTTCACGCTCATATTTATGACCTCTTGGATCTGAAATGGTTTCACCATCATCAAAATCAATCAGTGCATTAATACCTGTGGTAGACCACCAACTACTTGCCAATTCACTAAGCGATTTGGCTTGATAAGATGATTCTTCACTACTCTCTTGTGCTACAGGAGCAGAGGAGGTTTCCCCTCCACTTGCTTGTGCCACATTTGTAAATACAAATATAGCAAAAAAGAGTGAGATTAAAATATTTTTAATTTTCATGGATTACTCCATGGTTGCAAGAAGCTGACCATCAATAACAGCATCATTTGTATTAACATCAATAGATTTAATCACACCAGATTTTTCAGCCACAATATCAATCTCCATCTTCATCGCTTCAAGAATCATAATCTGCTCACCCTCATTTACAGAGTCTCCAGCTGATTTTAAGATTTTCCAAACGTTACCTGGAGTTTGAGAATTAATTTCAATAGAACCTTTTCCTCCCGTTGCAACAGGTGCTGTACTTGGTGCAACCGTAGCAGCAGATGCTGTAGTTGGTGTTACCGAGATCTCTGCATCACCCTCTGCTACTTGAACACTATAACTCTTACCATCTACCACTACTGTATAACTTCCACTCATCTCTTCTTCTCCACAATTTGTATTATTTTTACCTTTTCTTATCATCAAAGGACCTTCACCCTTTAAAAACGCAATCCCTTTTTGGTCACATGCTGCTGCAATAAAGATATTCTCTTCAGTTGTTTCTAGCTCTTCATCTTCTAGCACCTGTTTCCAGTAAGCTATTGATTTTTTAACCTCTTTATCTGCAATATCCAATGGATTTTCAGTAGTAGGCTCTAGTTTCAACTTCTCAGAAGCCAATTTAACAATATCTGCGTCAGGTGCAACAGGAGTTTTACCAAA
>JALTGP010000296.1 GCA_027076905.1 Campylobacteraceae bacterium
CAAGACAAACCTCTATAATTCTAACCTCTCCCAAATCAAAGATTATAGAAGAGGATTGCGAGAAAATTTTTATTCAAACAAATAACAAATTTACAATTCCTTAGATATTAAATTGCTTCTTGTATAGCTCTTCTAAATTTGTTCGGTCTTTATAGTCAATAACCTCTCCAATCTCAATGACAATAGTCTGCTCTGCTTTTTTATCATTTAAAGCAGTGCCTAACGCTTTGTCCGTATGGGTGGAGATATAGACAGGGAGGATGGGAAGTCTATTTTTTAGAGCGATAATTCTTGCTCCCTCCTTAAACTCAATAAGCAATTTTTCAGACTTATTTCGTGTTCCTTCAGGAAATATAAAGATTGATGAGCCATCTTTAACCCCTTTTTTTATATCTGAAAAAAAACCACCCATTTGGCTTTTACCCCTGTCCAGTAAAACAGAACCTGCATTACGTACAAAAATCCCAAAAAATGGGGAGCTATAGAGCTCTTTTTTAGAAATCCACAAACCAAAAATGGAGGTATCCTCTAGTGCCATCTCTAAAATCAATGGGTCTATAACCCCTCTATGGTTAGAGACAACCAAAAACTGTCCATCTCGGGGTAAACGCTCTCTATTTTTTACCTCTACTGATATTTTTAGTTTTCCTAGAAGTATTTTTGAGTAATTAAGTCGCAATCTTTTTCTTTCCAAATTATCACTAATATTTTTGAGTTTTAGCCCAAAATAGTTGGTTAAAAATAGAGAGTATATTGCTGTTTTAATTTTATGAAAATTCATATATCTTATCCTTTTTAAATCAAAGGAGAATTATATCTTATACTATTTTAGAACATCTTTGATAATGCGTAAACTATTTTTATAGAATATTTTTTCTACCTCATCCATAAGGAATCCATTGGACAAAAGAGCATCTGATAGTTTAGACATCTGTGAAATATCCTCTATCTCCACAGGGTTAGGGATACCATCAAAATCAGAACCAAGCCCAATTACCTCGACTCCTGCCACATTTTGTATATGTTGGATATGTCGTATCATATCTTTTATGGTCGAGGTCTCTTTTTTCTCTCTTAGCTCTCCTTTAACCAAAAAGTTATTAAAAAAATTAATACCCGTAACTCCACCTATGTCTGCCAGTTGTTTTAGCATTTCATCCGAGAGATTACGGGGATTATGGGTCATAGTTCGGCTATTTGAGTGTGTGGCAATAATGGGAGTGTTGGAGTTTGATATAACATCTTGAAATCCTGCATCAGAGAGGTGAGAGACATCTATTAGCATCCCTAGATGATTCATCTCCTCTACAACCTCAAACCCTTTTTGTTTTAGACCCTTATCTTGGTCTCTCCACTCAAAATTGGAATAACCCAGTGCATTTTCATGGTTCCAAGTTAATGTGATAAGAGATATACCCTGCTCTTTGAAGTATCTAAGCTTATCAATATCTCCCTCTATCGCCTCACCCTCCTCTATAGTTAAAAATGCACCTATTTTACTCTCTTTCTTTGCACTTAATAAGTCATTATGCTTTTTACACAGAACAATACTATCTTGATTTACATGAAGCTCATTTTTAAAATTATTAAGCATCCTTACACAGTATTCATAGGAGCTATCCACTTTTTTACTATCAATATACATCGCAAAAAATTGTGCCAAAGCCTCTCCTTTTTGCAGTCGTTTAATATCTATTTTACAATGATTCTCTTTTAGAGTTTGAGAGCTCTCTAAAAGCAGTGAAGCAGTATCACAATGAAGGTCAATAAATTTCATCATCTATCCTAAACCATCCTGCTATAGAGTAGCGAGTAGTATATGTAGAAAGCACCTCATGAGGAAATTTTTCACTCATAAAGACTAGGTAATAGACCACAGTGACTACTCTATTTTTAGAGTTTTTAAAAGCATCAAGATGTTTTTCATAGAAGTCTCCTTTTTCATAGATGGAAAAGTGGGTTTCAAAATAGGAGAGTCCCAAGTAGAGT
>JALTGP010000297.1 GCA_027076905.1 Campylobacteraceae bacterium
TTTTTTCATGTTCATTCAGTATACTACAAAATAGGGCTTTATATTATGATTTTTAATAAATTTGTATAAAAACATTAAAATTACAGGATAAATTAATATGAGAATTAAAATACTAGTATTACTATTTATTAAATATGGATTCCTTAATAACGCAAATCCCCTCTCCAAATAGGGTGATGAAAATGCAACTGATGGTCACAAGCTGTAGAGACCACAGAAGTATCAAATACAATCGTCCCTATCGTCGTCCATACATCTTTTTGACTCGCAACCGCAATATCAAAAACCAAAGGCGTTCCATTTATTTTTAACTCATCACGAAAATCTTTGGTATCAACTGTTTGCCCTTTTTGAGCTGTTATCTTCATCCATTTAGGTGTTTTAACTTTGGTTTTATCTGCCTCTTTTAGCTCTGAAATCTCATAGACTTGGCGTATGCCTGAATGACTATCGGCATCTGCAAAAGCTTTGGCTACTTTTAGGGCATAGAGGAGATGTTTTAACACTTCACTTGTGGTTGTCACACTTGGTTCATTTGTCATGGCTACATCTGTGAAGTGTTTGGAATCTGTTCCTCCTAAGTCATCAATAACAAAAAAGTTGGCGGTGGGTTCGCTATTTTTTTGTGTGGGATTGGTAGTGGGAAAGAGTTTACCTGCCAATCCAAAAGCTCGTATCTCTCCACTCTTGGTGTTGGACATCGCAGAGGAGGCTCGGGCAATAATTAGGGCTTGGCTATGTTTTTTAAAATAACCACCATAGGGATTTTCTTTGTGAATATTCCATTTACCTTGTAAACAGATACCATTTGGGTGGGCTAATTTCTCAAAGTATGGAAGTATATCTTCTCTACTTTCCAAAGTTCGCTTAGCATTTTGAAGGATAATATTTTTGCTCCATGAAAAGAGAGTTCCAAATGATATCTTCTCTTGGGGCAAGGTATTAAGTTGATTTGCACTCACCTCACTCCATACTTTTTCAAAACTGTTATACTCTTTCATCTGTGTTGCTCCTGATATTAGGCTCAATATTATAAGTGTTACTACTATTTTTTTCATCTAATTTTCCCCATTTATGACGACATCGCTGTCTAGTAAAAAGAGTGAGTTATTGACCACTTTGTCACCTTTTTTAAGTCCTGAAATTATCTCAAACTGTGTGCTAGAGATACGCTTGGCATTTACCATCCTACTCTTGTACTCACCCTCATATTCACTAGGAACAAAAGCAAAATGTTTCTCTCCTTTGGTTATGACAGCTGTATTTGGTAAGATAAGTCTACTCTTTTTAGGTTTAACTATCTTGATGGTCGCATAAGAGTTTGGCTGAATTCTACCATTTTTATTAGAAAGAGTAAGCCTAAAATCAATGGTTTTATTTTTAGAGTCAACGATAGGATAGATATAGTCTATGGTGGCTCGGTGTATCTGCTTTGAACCACTAAGCGTCACCTCTACGCGTGTGCCTTTTTTTATAAAGGCTCTCTCCTGCTCATAGGCTTTAGCAACAACCCATACTTTGGATAGGTCGGCTATTTTGTAGACCTCCATTCCTTTTTTAACCGATGAGCCTTCGGTTACTTTTTTCTCTACCACCACCCCTTTAAAATAGGAGTAAAAGGGGAGATATTTTCGCACTTTTCGACTCTCTTTTATCGCAGTAATACTCTGCCCTGTCACATCATATAGCTTTAGTCGGTTCTCTATCATTGAGGCAAGTTCAGGGCTAACTTGCAAGGCACTTAGAAGCTCTATTTGAGATTTATAAATCTCAGGGCTGTAGATATCAAAAAGCTTCTGACCTTTTCTTATCTTGTCATAGATATTGGGTGAGGTGAGGTTTCGGATAAAACCATCTTGCTTGACGGTGACCGTGTATATTTTATCATCAGCTATCTGCACATAACCATTATACTCTTTTTTATCCTCTATGCTTTTGCTCTCTACCTTGATGGTTTTGATATTAAAAAGTTGTTCGACTGTTGTCGCTTGAGCCAAAGCTCCAAACAAGAGAGACAGTAGTAGCGTTATTACTAAAATAGGAAACGATGGATTTAGCCTCGCCCTGTTCGTGGCTAAAGCCTCCGATTCCGATATAAATAGATATCTCATTGGGTCACTCCTAGTAGTTGGTCTATTTGGTTCTCATCTAAGGCGATTGCCAAATGTTTTTTATTAATTGCGAGTTGGTTGTTTACCTTTTGGGTAAATAACTCATAGTAGTGAAGCAAAGAACCCCCACCTGCGAGTTCTAGCTTGGCATTGTTGATGAGTTGCTCTATCTTTTGGGAGTTTTGTTCCAGTATCTCTAGCTCTTGATGGTGGGCTTGGAGTTGATGGAGAGTTATCTTTAGTCCCTGTGCCAATTGCGTTTTTATCTTTTTATAGGTTATCTCTTGGATATTGACCCGTCGCATCGCTTGGGCTTTTCTATTGGACTGTTTGTTGCGTATAAAAAGAGGATAGGAGATAGAAAAAGAGAGATAGTCATTTTTGTCAAAACGCTGATAAAAACCAGTTGTTACGGTGAGGTCTGCTTGTTCTTGTGCTGATGCCAGTGCTACCCCATGAGTGGCTACCTCTCTTTGCGAAAGTACCTTTTTGAGTTCAGGGCTTTGCTCTAGTAGCTGTGTCAAAAGTGTATCCAATGGTTGTAGATGATAATCTTTTAACTCCACTTCATCAGAAAATGACTCTATTTGAAAATTTCCAATAAGCTCAATGTTCTCTTTGGCAATTTTGATATGTTGTAGTGCATTTTCTCGTTGTAGTCTATAGCTCTGTTGTAGAAGTTGGGTTTTGATATATCGTTCTATGGTCTGCTTTTCTATAGCTGATAGATTAATAATAAGCTCTAATGGATGCTTTAAAAACTCAATATACTCATCCAAAATATCGAGCGTCTTTTGAGAATTTGTGACATCAATAAAGGATTTACGCACCCCAAAAGCGATATTAACCCAGAGAATATTTTTTTGCTCCTCTATCACCTCTTTTTTTTGCTGTGCGATTGCAGAGGAGATTTTGAGGTGGTTGGAGAGGGGGATTTTTTGTGAGACAGCTACAAACTGATTTTGCATCGCCTCTTGGGTTCGAGAGAATGGTTTTTGGGCTTGAACATCATTGATACCTGCTTTTAAAATGGGGTCGTCCCAAGTAGAGACGATATCTGACTCTCTACTCAATATCTCCGACTCCTCTTGGAGAATTTGAAGCTGATAGTTATTCTCTCTGCTGTACTCTATAACCCCTTGAAGTGTTTGAGCTTTAATTATTTGAGATAAGAATGAAAGAGATAAGAACAGAGTGATGTATATTTTTTTCATGATTATCTCCTACAAACTATTTTTATTATAAAATTATAGAGCTAGAGTATTTATACTTTTTTCCATCTTTTTCAATAAAGATTTTCACCTGCCATGTACCACCCATTGAGAAGTTTATATTTCCACCATACGCATCTCCACTGGGTGTAAGTAGCTTTATATCTTCCATATATGGCATTCCTGGCATCTCTGGCATAAATATTTTTAACTCTACTTTGGTGGCATTTGTGACGGCTTTTCCATTTTCACTAATAGACACTGTTATGTTATTATTTCCAACAACCAGTGGTTTTTCTGAAGAGTAGGTGACACTTAAGTTTCCTGCCTTGCCTGTTTTACTAAACCCTTTTGCCTTATCATCAGTACAAGCGATAAAAAAGAGACCTACTGTTAATAACATTGCTATTTTAATTAGATTTTTCATGTTGAATTCCTTTAAGATTTTGTTTGTATAAATACTATTCTTAAAAGAAGTATAATAGGATTAGTGTGTAGAGTATGTGTAGAGTGTTAAAACCTCAAAACAAAAGTTGTCCCCTCATTTACCTTGGAGTCAAACTCAATCCCAATATTATAAAGCTTACATACCTTATGTACGATATTTAAGCCCAATCCAAATCCACCTACTTGATGGGTAGCACGGTAAAAACGCTCATAAATCTCACTCTGATGCTCTTTAGGAATACCAATTCCTGTATCTTTTATGGTAATGGTTCGTCCCTCTACCACAATATCTATCTCTCCTCCTATCGTATTATATTTAATAGCATTACTAATAAGATTGTGAATAAGTCGGATGAAACTCTCTTTGTCTATCTCAAAATAGAGTTCATTCTGATAGCAGACCGTGACTGTTATTTTTTTCTTCTCTGCTAGGAGAGTAAGGTACTGTAGCTCCTTTGTTAAAATAGTATTCAAAGAGAGCAGTTCCGATTTTGTGGGTGCTTCATTTTTGGCATCTAACATCAAATAGGTTAAATCTTTGTGTATCTCGGAGACCCTTGTGGCACTTAGCCTTATACGCTCTAAATTTTTGGGACTCTGTAACATGGGTGAGTTAACGGAGAGCATAAGCGCTGTAATGGGAGTGTTTAACTCATGGGTACTGTCTTTGATAAAATTATCAAGCTGTATCCGTTTCATCTGTATTGGTTTAATAAAAAGCTTGGCAAGAAAATATCCTATAACAGTCAGGAGTGTATAGGTCAAAAAGAGTATAAGCAGTATCTTCTCTTTTAGAGATTTGATAAAAGTTGCTACACCACTTTTTTCTATGACAATAGCACTAACTCCCAAGTGTCCAAAGGTGCTTTTGTCTATTAATATTAGTCTATTTTCATCTTGATACAGTGATTTAGAGAAGTATATTGGATTTTTGATTTTAGAGACTATCTCTGTGTTATTTTCATCATAAAACCCTATCTTATCCGTAAAATTATCCACCACTCTCTGGAGAGAAAACTTATCACCATGCATATGAGCATAGATAATTTTTGAGGAGAGCCTACTCGCCTCAATCTGCATCTTCCCTCGTGTCTGTTCATAAAAGAAGCGAGACTCCTTTTGATAAAAAAGATAGGCGATAATTGCAAAGAGTATAAATGAAGAGCCAAGATAGAGCAATAGAAACTGTAGCAAAGTTCGCCTCTCCTCTTTAATTAAATAGATAACCAACTCCTCGAATTGTACGAATACAATCTTCACCTAAAAGTCGCCGTAGATTTTTCACATAGGTACGAATCGTAGCAGAGGTGGGAGAGGTATCATATGACCAAACATTAACCATTAGCTCATCAGTCGAGATAACTTTGGCTCTATTACAAATAAAATAGCTCAAGAAATCCCCCTCTTTTTTAGGAAGTTTATGCTCTTGGTCATCAATAAAAAGAAGATATTTTGTCATGTCATAGGAGACATTTTCACCCAAGGAGATTATATCTTCCTCATCTATCTTAAAGTGCCGTTTAATATTATCAATTCTTGCCTTTAGCTCTATCATTTCAAACGGTTTTTTGAGATAATCATTTGCCCCTATCTCAAACCCCTCTAGCACATCTTTGGAGCTATTCATAGAGGTGATAAAAATCACAGGGGTCATATCTCCAACACCTCTTAAATTTTTTAAAAGCTCAAAGCCATTGAGAAGAGGTACATTCACATCAAAAAGAAGTAAATCAAATTTTTTCTCAAAAAGGATATCCTCTGCCTCTATCCCATTGTAAACAGGAGTTACACTATAGTTGTAATATTCAAGATGCTCTATAATCACCTCGGAGAGAATCAAGTCATCTTCTAAAAGTAAAATTTTCATGGGTTATTATAGCAATTTTTTGCAATCTGTTAACTTATCGTTGTCTTTTTATTATTCATCAGTTTACATAAAAATATTATAATACCAATATGAAAGATATAGAACTTCTTCCCTTGATTTTACACAACTCTATATTGGAATGCATATTTCAAGATAAACAGCCCTATTAATGAAGACATCTCCTTTGTAATTTTATTTCTTTGTTAAAAACTGTTTATCTCTTTCCTCTTTTATATTCTTCCACATTTCAATATAATCACCAAAACTTAACTCATTTCAAGCGTCTCGGTGGGAACTAGAAATAATTTTGATGAATTATCTTTAAGATAATTCTTGAATATAAGAGATAACTTGTAACGCAGCAACAGCACCATCACCAGAGGCAGATACAACCTGTTTTGGGGCTTGGATTCTCATGTCTCCTGCACAAAATAGACCCGACACATTAGTTTTCAT
>JALTGP010000298.1 GCA_027076905.1 Campylobacteraceae bacterium
GCAACTAAACAAATATCTTTAACTCTAATTTTCCTTGAATTACGGGGAGTAGTCCTGCGTCAAACTATAGCTAAATCTATTCGTTTATTTACCTATGAAAACTGGTACTTATTTAATTTGCATTCCTTAGGAGAAAAGATATCTTAAAACTCCAACGCCAAAATCGCCTCCATCTCCTCTCTGTTGAGCAGTCGAATAAGATTGGTAGAGCCTTTTTTTCCTGAGGTTGCCCCCATTGTCAAGATAAACCGTTTATCCATACTCACTCGCTTTTCTTCTACTATTTTTTTGATAAAATTATGGATAAGTTCACTAGGGTTTTGTATTTTTTCCATTACAAAAAGAGGATGTACCCCCCAAACCAGACTCAAACGCCTCTGTGTCTCAACACTATGGCTGACGGCATAAATGCTATGTTTGGGGCGATATTTTGAGAGCATCTGTGCTGACATTCCTGACATCGTAAAGGAGACCAATGCCTCTTTGTCCATACTCTTTGCCAACTGTACAGCTGATTTAGAGACAGCTTCTGCATTGCTCATGGAGTTGAATGATTTAAAATATGGATAATCATGCTCCACATCTTTGATGGTATCATGCAACACCTCCACAGCCTTTATGGGGAAATTTCCAATGGTAGTCTCATCACTGAGCATGACCGCATCTGTTCCATCATAGACGGCATTGGCGATGTCGCTTACTTCTGCTCTAGTAGGAAATGGGTTCTCTTTCATGCTTGTTAACATTTGGGTTGCGATGATAGAGGGTTTGTTCATCTCATTGGCAATAGCGATGATATGTTTTTGAATTCGTGGAAGTCTAGTCACACCAAACTCTGCCCCCAAATCTCCACGAGCCACCATCACCCCATCCGATACCTCTAAAATCTCTTTTAGATTATTAATTGCCTCTCCTGTTTCTATCTTGGAGACAATAAATGGGTCAAAGTTATGCACTCTCATAACCTCTTTGGCTTTGACTATATCCTCTTGGTTCTGTACAAATGATAGAGCAACAATATCAATACCACTCTTGGCTCCAAAAGCCAAATCCTCTCTATCTTTTTGGGTAATTGCTGAAATTTTGAGTTTTGTTTTTGGAAAGTTAACCCCTTTTTTAGAAGTTAGTTCACCATCATTTAGGAGTTCTAACTCTAAACACTCTTTATTTTTCGCGGTAACAATCGTTTGAATCGTTCCATCAGCAAAAAAGACCTCTTCTCCAACATTAACCATATCTATAATAAGTGGATAAGAGAGTACTAAACTTCTCTCATCTTCCATGTTTTCCTCTTTGGTAAGCTTTAATTTTTCCCCTTTTTTTAAAAAAAGTGTCCCCTCTATCTTACCAATACGAACTTTTGGACCCGATATATCTTGGAGGATTGCAACCTCTTTATTTAATATTTTTGAAGCTTCTCGTATCTTATTAATACTTTGTGTGTGTGTCTCATAATCTCCATGTGAAAAGTTCAGTCGAAAGACATTGACTCCTTTTAATATTAGCTCTTTTAACATTTTAAGTGATGAAGTAGAAGGTCCTACTGTGATAACAATCTTGGTTTTACGCATAATATATTCCTTAATAATATAGTTATTTAATTTAAAAGTGAAATTATGCTCCATTTTTAATTAAAAGGACGTGTCACATTTGATTTACTTAGTAAAAATTTCATAGAGAATATTATTTGTGCTGAGGATTTAGTAACCATCCCTATTCCATAAAATTCAAGATAACAATAATCTTATTATTATTTTAATCTAATTAGTTATAATAGATTATAATCATATCAAAAGGATAAAAAATGAACCATCGTCACCTCACCAGATATATGTTACTCATATCTATATTGGGAAGTATGCTGTTTGCTTCTGATACACAACTTGTAAACCAAGGGGTTATAAGTATTGTTTTTGGAGCTTTTGTTGCAGGAATTCTTCTCACCTTTACCCCTTGTGTGT
>JALTGP010000299.1 GCA_027076905.1 Campylobacteraceae bacterium
TAGGAGGGACATAAAAATAGCGTTTTATCGCCTTTTTAGCCTTCTCTTTTTCTAATATTTTAGTTTTGATAATTTTTAGTGATTTTTTATATGCCATATTCCTATTATTGTACCATTATAATATTTTAAACTATCATATTCCTATCAAAATTAATAAGTATTACTAATATATTCTACTTTCAACCCATCCCCTCCTGAAGCTCCTTAATCCTCTTTAAAATAGAATCAACCTCTTCACTTTTAGGCAAAGTACAATTTTCAACTATAGAGGGTTTGTCTTTAAAAGATTCTGATTGAACATCTGATTTTAGCGACTCCTCTATCCCTACAACCCTCTTAAAAAGTTTAGAAATATTCTCTACCACCAAATTATATTTCTCCCGAAGTGAAGGTAGTATCCCTTGAATTATCTCCTCTTTTCCTATTTGTTCTATGGGTTCTTGTGCTATTGTTTTTGTAGTCAACCTCTTTTCTATACTCATATCTTCACTGTTCACATACAGCCACTCATTTATCTTACTGTTATCTTCATATTTTTGGATATAGACATCTTCAATGTTAGAATAGCCCATTGAAACCATCTCTTTGGCAATTTTATTGTAGATAAGGGTCTCCTCCGAACTTATCCAAAAGTGAATATGGTCAGAGTTTTGTGTTTTGTCAGATGCATGAAACTCCACAATTCCAGAGATGCCCAAATCGTGAATATACTCACTTAGATGGTCAAGTGCCTCTTGAATGTCATCATAGGTATAGTGTGCCATATTCATCGCATTAAATATCATTCTATAGACAACTCCATACCGATTAAGTATATTGGCGATATTTGATTTTTGTCGAATAAAATTTCCACTGCTATCACGAGCCAATGCCTCTGCTAGAACTCGGTTATTGATAATATTATTCCCCTCTCTGTCATAAGAGATTTCAGAAAAAGAGATTAAATCTTTAGAACGTAAAAAGCTTTGACTCGAACTGCCTCTAAGTGCCATTTAAATCTCCTTTAATCTTTTTTCAAAGAGTCTAGTTGTCTTTCCAACTCTCTGTTGCTTGTTTTTAGTAAATCAGTAGCCGATAAAATCAATCCATTCTCCTCTTTAAGTCGCTCAATCTGTCGTTTATAATGCTCTATTTCAGAATCAAAATTCTCTACTTTTCTTTTTAAGTCTCTATTTTCACTACTAAAACGCTTTTCATATTGAACAATTAACTTCTCTAACTCCTCAATCATCTCAAACTGTTTACTGTTGGTATCTACCAACTCCACTCTCTCCTCTATAAGTTGAGAGACATTTACCTCTATCTCTTCAAGCTGTTTGGTGTGTGAGACGACCAAAGAGTCTATATTTTGATTCAGTGAAGCAATTTGGGTCTCTCGCCCATCAAGCTCTTTTTCTAGCCCCTCTTTATCGCTTTTTAGCACATCTATATTTTGGGCTAACTCCTCAATCGCTTTATCTTTTAGGGCTTGAAGTTGAAGTTCTCCTGTGATGGAAGTCTCTATTATTCCCTTAATATAGGGGTTCTTGGCGTAACGTTCGGAGAATTTATTTAACGCATCACTAACACCCATACCTTTTTCAAGGAAAGAGTAAAACTCCTCTATGTATTGTTTTCTATTTTTCAGAGCCTCATTTATTCTATCTTTGGCTAACTCTACATACCCTTTTTGTCGGATAAACATCTCTTTTTCAAACGCTTCTAGTGTGGCAGAGATAGGTTTGGTATCTATGATATTTTTTGTCTCTTTTACAACTTTAGGATGAGCAATCCTCTTTTCAACCTCCAAAGTCGTTTTACCTACAGCAATTGTTCCTTGTCTCTCTTTATGTAACTCTCTTCCAATAATAGCCGTTGCATCCTCAACAATTGCAACTGCTTCTAGCTCCTCTTCCGTTCGTTTTGTGCCTTTTATATCACTCTCAAAATAGAACTTTTTACCATAGACCCCAAAGAGAAAACCTACTTGTGTTTCTACTCTGTTGTATCCTAGCGAGTCATAGAGAATATCATGAAGAAGACGTGTCTCAATATTGACATTGAAGTTAAAATTTTTAAAGTTGGTTCGGTGATAATTTAACCCCTCTGTTAGCTCACCTTTCCCCTTATATCCGATGTTTGTAAAAAGAGTTTGATAGAATTTTTCAGGTATCTGTCCCACAGGTGTACCTCTTTTGTTTCCCATCGGTAACTGATGCTCTGTTACCAACAGTACCTTATGAGAAGAGACCACTTTTAACTGTTGGTTCTCCTCGTCAATGCTTAAAAAAGAAAAAGGAGCATTGGTGGTATATCTTTGTTGAAAGGCATCTGAAATCTTCAAAAACTCTATCTTGTCAAAATCACTCAAATCATAAATATGATTCTCTAATGTATCAAAACTATCCAACCATTTGCTAACCATAATATTGCCAATCTCATTAGAGAACATAGAGTCCGTTTTAGCCTCTTCAAGTAGCCTCATAGCATAGACTCTCAATCGTTTTAGCAACTCATGCTTCTGATTGATATCATGATAGTTAATCTTTTCAGGATGGAGTCCATTTTTCATTAGCCAACTATCATACTCCTCACTACTCCCTCTAAAAAGCTTCCCCATCAATTTCTCAGGCGTAAAAATCAAATCACTCCGTTTGACACTATCAATAAGATTAGGGATATGCTCTCCTGTCTCTTTATGAATCTCTTCTCTATTTCCACCAATATGTACTCTTTTTATCTCCATAAACTACTCCTCATAGGATACTGTCTCTTAACATTTTCTCTTTCACAGCTTGAATAATATACCCACTCATAGAGCGTGAACTGCTAGAGATACCATCGCTCTCATCTTGATAGAGTTTAATCAACTCTTTCCACTCTTTAGGAAGCCTTATTGTTGTAGATTCTGTCTCTTTGGGTTTTTTATTTACCATCACTCATCCTATAAATGTTTTCATATCTTCACGTTCCATCTTCTCTTTAATCGCCTCTACAATAAAGCTACTCAAATCAGTTGGATAATCAATATGCTTCTCTATCTCTTCTCTCCAAACTATTGGAAAGCGTACACTTTTTGAAAACTTTTTCAAATCTTTTAGTTTTACCTTTTTAGGCACGTCTTCTTGTTTCTCTTCAATGGCTACATTTTTAGTTACAGCCCTAACAGCCGATAATGTTAGTTTCTTTCTCTCTTTTGCCACTTTTTACCCTTTCTTCAAATATATCTCTATCAACTCATAGCACACAGAAAATATCTCATCCATAGCCACCTCTTGCCCCTCTATATCATCTGCTTCAAAAACCGTTCGTCCATCAATAAAAGATTTATCATAAATAGCCCTCTCTCGCACAACACTCTTAAGCATTACCATCTTAGGAGTATTCTCTATCATCTCTTCTATATGCTCAAAATGTTTTGCAAAAGGGTGTATTCTATTTAAAAGAACATGGCTTGAAACAGAAGAATGTGTAGTGGTCTCTATCTCTTCCAATGTTTGACTATATTTTTGAACAACACCCAAAAGTTCGGTAACCCTATCACCTACAGGTGTCAGATTAATATCTGCCCCCATAATCGCCAACCGTGAAAGAGCCAAATCAAACCCACCAGAATCAATAATCAAAATCTCTGAACAATCTATTGATGAGTTATTAATAATCTCAACGAGCATTCTCTTATCTGCTACGGTTTCAATATCGGTAAAAGCACTCTCTCTAAGTGAATTTAGTCCATCAGATGTATTTTGAGTATCCATATCTAGCAACCTAACTTTAAAGCCCAAAGTACGAAATGCATCAGCAATATTATAAGCTAATGTACTCTTTCCAACGCCACCTTTTTGATGGGATAGGTTTATGATTAATGGAAAGTTTGAGGGTAGGGCTTTTAATAATGTCTCTAACTTCTTTTTGTCTAAAGGCTTTATCATTATTAGCTCCTTGTTTGGGATGTGATATGATAGCATAAATTCTTTTGTCTTACGCTATACAACACTTTTTAAAATTGATGGAGCTAGTAACTATTAAGATTATTTTGCTAAAGTGCAGTCAAAATTAAAATAGTAAAATAAAGGAGATACCATTCTAGTCCATATCTGTTGTGCTGTTGATAGCCACTACTTTTTAAAAAAACTACAAACTGATTTTCCTACCGAAAAGCTAACAGGGTTCTTCTATGACCCCAATATTCACCCTTATAGTGAGTATCAATTACGTCTATTAGATGTAAAGCGTTCTTGCAAAATGCTTGGTATTGAACTTATTGAGGGAGAGTATGATACTCATAATTGGCTAGAGGCTGTTCGTGGACTTGAAAAAGAGCCTGAGAAAGGGGCGAGATGTGCTGTTTGCTTTGATAAACGCTTTGAGGTCTCGGCTGAAAAGGCGTATGAGTTAAGGGAGAGTAGTTTTACCTCTACGCTACTAACTAGCCCTAAAAAATCACTTAAACAGCTAAGTCATGCAGGGGATAAACTTGGAAAGAAGTTTGGTATTAAATTTATCGCTCCTGATTATCGAAAAGCTTCAGGAACACAAGAACAAAATATTTTGGCAAAAAAAGATAACCTTTATCGTCAGGACTACTGTGGATGCATCTTTGGGCTAACAATGCAACGAGAAAACCAACAAAAATTAGCCGATGAACTATTCTCTCCTCTCTCAAAACAGATTCAAGCAGAGTCCATTGAGGCACGTTTGGAACTTTATAAACAACGTTGGGAGCTAGAGGATAAAGGTATCTCTTATAAGATAGTAAAAGAGCGTTTTTTAAACTGGCGACAGACATTTGCTAACCTTAAAATAAAAAAAGAGACTGTTCCTGCTCATTTTCTGCCCTATTCTACTATGAAGAGTAACTATAGTAGGGGTAAAATCGAGTACAATATTGGTAATATCTATTATATGAATAGAGATGAAGTCAAGTTTATTACACTTGATACTTATAATGGATTGACAAAGAGTAAATATGAAAGTATAAAAGAGCTTATTTTTAATGCCCCGACCTTAGAAGTAGAGATTAAACTTAGAGATAAACTTATCAGTAATCCTTTTGATTTATCTAGTATCTTGGTTGTAGCACAAATTCCAACACAAAAAATAGAGATTGTTAATATCTCTCACCTATATGAAGATGTCAAAGAGGTTCTCCATAAACTTTGACGCTATTTTTAGCTTTTTTGGATAAAATAAGTAAATTATTTTTTAAAGGTTATACTCGTGATATTTAACGTAGTTGAAATTCAAGAAATCCTACCACATAGGTACCCATTTCTTTTAGTAGATCGTGTGACGACATTAGACAAAGGAGTCTACTTAGAGGGATATAAAAACGTATCTATCTCAGAGCCTGTCTTTCAAGGACACTTTCCAGAGCATCCTATCTATCCAGGTGTTATGATTATAGAAGGAATGGCACAAGCAGGTGGAGTTTTGGCATTTAAGAGTTTAAGTGATGAAGACCAAGAGGATGCTAAGAATAAAGTTGTCTATTTTATGAGTATTGATAAAGCAAAATTTCGTGCACCTGTTACCCCTGGAGATCAACTTATCTATAGAATATCTGTACTTAAAAACAGAGGTGCAATTTGGCAATTTGGAGCAAAAGCGTATGTTGAAGATAAACTAGTCGCGGAAGCTGAACTTAAAGCCATGATTGTCGATAAGTAGGTCTTTTAAATGTCAAATATTCATCCAACTGCTATAATAGAAGATGGTGCTATCCTAGGTGAAAATATTACTATTGGAGCCTTTGTTACAGTCTCATCCCAAGCCATTATAGGAGAAGGAACTACTATTGATGCTCATACAGTTATTGCAGGTAAAACTACCATTGGAAAAAATAATCATATTTTCTCTTTTGCAGCGATTGGAACCATTCCACAAGACCTAAAATACAATGGTGAAGAGGTAGAGCTAATTATTGGTGACAACAATCGAATTCGTGAGTTTACTTTGCTAAACCCAGGTACAAAAGGAGGAGGTTCTATCACAAAAATAGGTAATAACAATCTACTGATGGGCTATGTTCACCTTGGGCATGATGTGATGATGGGCAATAACTGTATTCTTGCCAACGCCGTCAATATCGCTGGTCATGTTATTATTGGTAACAATGTTGTAATTGGTGGAGTGACTCCTGTACATCAGTTTGTAGAGATTGGTGATTATGTTATGATTGGTGGAGGAAGTGCTGTAAGCCAAGATATTCCTCCATTCTGTCTGGCAGAAGGAAACAGAGCCACACTAAAAGGGCTAAACCTTACAGGACTTAGACGAAACATTTCAAGAGATGAGATTAACAAATTAAAAATAATATACAGAGAACTATTTGAAAGTGGACAAGCACTTCAAGAGACAGCCAATAGACTGTTTAGTGAAGAGAAGACAAAAGAGAAAAATTCTCAAAATATAAAAAATCTATTAGAGTTTATCACAACATCAAAACGTGGTATTCCATTTATAAGGAAAAATATTAATGGCTAAAAAATTATGTAGCTTTTGTAACACAACAGAAAAAGAAGAAAATCCATTTATAGCAGGAAATCACTCTGCCTATATCTGTTCCAACTGTGTCACATCTGCCTTTAAAATCCTCTTTGATGGAGAAGAGACAACATCAACTACCACGGAGGAGCTTAGCACTACGCTACTGATTCCCAAAGAGATTCATAACAAACTTAATGATTATGTTATTGGTCAAGAGAGAGCAAAGAAAACACTTTCTGTAGCCGTCTATAATCACTTTAAACGTATTTTCAAAAACTCTGAAAATAATGAGACCTATATTGACAAATCAAATATTTTGCTTATTGGTCCGACAGGTTCAGGAAAAACACTACTAGCACAAACCATTGCTAGATTTTTAGATGTCCCTATCGCTATCTCGGATGCTACAAACCTTACAGAAGCGGGATATGTGGGTGAAGATGTAGAGAATATCTTAACAAAATTACTTCAAGCGGCCGATGGTGATGTGGCTAAAGCAGAGCATGGAATTATCTTTATCGACGAAATGGACAAGATTGCCAGAATGGGTGAAAATCGCTCTATCACGAGAGATGTTTCAGGAGAAGGAGTACAACAAGCACTTCTTAAAATTATCGAGGGTTCCGTGGTAAATATCCCACCAAAAGGGGGAAGAAAACACCCCAATCAAGACTTTTTACAAATAGATACTAAAAATATCCTCTTTATCTGTGGGGGAGCATTTGATGGGGTTGAGGAGATTATCCAAAAAAGATTGGGTGCAAACCAGCTTGGTTTTGGACAGAAAAAACGTTCTAACAAAGAGAATGAAGAGGTGATGCACCTTATTGAGTCTGATGACCTTGTACAGTTTGGAATTATCCCTGAGCTTATTGGGAGACTTCATGTTACCGCAACACTAGAGCAGATTACCGTAGAAGATATGGTTCGTATCTTACTAGAGCCTAAAAATTCTATTATCAAACAGTATCAAAAACTTTTTGAGATAGACAATGCACTTCTAACATTCGAAGAGAGTGCCTTAAAAGCAATAGCTGACAAAGCTATTAAGAGAAAAACGGGTGCAAGAGGATTACGCTCTATAATGGAAGAGTCACTCGTAGATATTATGTATGAACTTCCTGAACTTGATGGCTATGAGATAGTCATCACAGAAGAGGTTATCAACAATGGACTTAAACCAATTTATATAAAAAATTCAAAATCAGCATAGAGGTTAAAAATGTTAAAAAAGATATTAGGTATGTTTTCCAATGACTTAGCGATTGACTTAGGCACTGCAAACACATTAGTACTTGTCAAAGGAAAAGGTATCTGTATAGATGAACCTTCTGTTGTCGCAATACAATATGACAGACATGGTAGAGAGGATATTCTAGCCGTTGGGCAAGAAGCAAAAGATATGGTGGGTAAAACCCCAGGTAACATTAAAGCAATTAGACCGATGAAAGATGGTGTTATTGCTGATTTTAATGTTACCGAGATGATGATTCGTTACTTTATTGAAAAAGTACATAATAGAAAAGGTCTCTTCTCTCCTAGAATTATTATCTGTGTTCCTTTTGGTCTAACACAAGTTGAAAGAAAGGCAGTTAAAGAGTCTGCGATGAGTGCAGGGGCTAGAGAGGTTTACCTTATCGAAGAGCCAATGGCAGCCGCAATTGGAGCAGGAATCCCTGTCAAAGAGCCTAATGGAAACTTGGTGGTGGATATCGGTGGAGGAACAACAGAGATTGGTGTTACCTCCCTAGGTGGTCTAGTTCAGAGTAAATCAATCCGTGTAGCAGGTGATGCTTTAGATAAAAATATTATAGATTATATGAAGAAAAACTTCAACCTTCTTATTGGTGACCGAGTAGCAGAAGAGATAAAAATTAATATCGGAACAGCAATTCAACTTGAAGAAGAGTTAACCATGCAAGTCAAAGGTAGAGACCAAGTTACAGGTCTTCTAACCTCTATTGAAATCAATTCTGAACACATAAGAGATGCAATGAAACTCCCAATTAAAGAGATTGGAGAAGCCCTTAAACTGGTATTAGAAGATACTCCACCTGATTTGGCAGGGGATATTGTTGAAAATGGTATTGTGCTTACGGGTGGAGGTGCATTGATTCGAGGACTAGATAAGTATCTTTCAAATATCGTAAAACTTCCTGTTTATGTATGTGAAGAGCCTCTCTTAGCTGTAGCAAAAGGGACAGGTAAAGCACTTGAAGAGATAGATTTACTACAACACACTGCATATGATGAATAAAAAGATAATATTTTTTATTATTATTTTACTTGTTGCACTCCTCTTATTTCAAAAAGAAGAGGAGATACAGAACCACTTTTCTAAAATGGTTCTTCCTCTTAAAGAGCAGTATGTCAATAGCAAAACAAGTGCAAGTGAGTATATTGAAAAATACACCTCACAAGCCCAGACCATTGAGAAGTTAAAAGAGGAAAATCTTCTGCTTCGAAAATATCTTTATAAACAGAAAAGCACCATTATTCAACTTGAACAATACAATAAAGTTAAATTTAAAATTTTTTCAACAAATGAAGATATTCTTCCTGTACAGACCATCTCTTATACCAAATTTAATGATTTCTCACGCATTCATCTTAATCATGAAGAACACTTAAAAGATGAAAAAATATATGGTCTGATTCAAAAAAATGTGGCCGCAGGAATTGCCATCAAAGAGAATGGACTACTAGAAGGAATCCTACTTTCAAATCCAAAATGTCAGTTTTCTACCTTTATTGGTGAAAAAAAGATGCCAGGAATTGCCAAAGGAGTGGATGAGAATACAATGGAAATAAATTTTATCCCAAAATGGTCAAAAATCAATATTGGAGACAAAGTAATTACAAGTGGGTTAGACAATATTTTTTTGGCAAATATCCCTGTGGGAACCGTCAAAAATATACTCACACGAAGTACCTATAAAACAGCTGTTATCGACACCTATGCCGATATTTTACATCCCAACTACTTTTACTTGGTCAAAAAAGTACCTATTCAAATCTATGATATCAATGAGAGTAAGAAGTTAGTAGACCAAAATATCTCAAATACTCTTAGCAAAAAAAAGAGAGAACATTAATAGATTGTTAATCCTATTTTGCTAAGATTTATACTAGTTTTAATTTCAACATAAAGTAAAAAAATGTTACATAAAAAATCTTCAAGTTTATGCCTTATAAACTATATCGTTATCGCCCTACTCCCTACTCTTTTTTTTCTAATGATTATTCTTGGATATCTTAATCTAATAACATTAAAAGTGGATATGCACTCTGTAGTTATCATTGGTTTAATCTATATTATATATCTACTTTTTATCCAACACAATGCAAATTATGTCATCTGTAATATGCGTAAAAAACATTATGACCTACAACAAGGACTTCAAAAAAATATCCAAGAGAACTCTCTTACAATTGGAAATCAAACAAAAGCAACAACCAATATTGTGGAGTATGTTGCCGACTACTACAAGACATTTAGAAATGACAACTTTGCCTCGGTTGCTCCCTCTTTTTTTCCCATGCTTGGAATTCTAGGTACGTTTACCGCCATTGCCATCTCTATGCCTGATTTTGCAATCAAAGATACCAATGCACTCGACAGTGAAATTTCACTGCTTCTTAGTGGAATAGGTACTGCTTTTTATGCCTCTATCTATGGTATTGCTCTTTCTATTATATGGAACTACTTTGAAAAAAGAGGTCTCTCAAAAGCAGATGAAGACCTTTACTATTTTGAAAATACCTACAATAAATTTATCTGGTCACAAAGTGAGCTAAAACGAAATGAGCATCAACAAAATGATGTCCGTGACCAAAAACTTATACAAGGTCTAAAAGATACTTTTAACTTAGAGTTTATTCAACTTTTAAACGAAAAACATCTTGATAATTTTCAAACTATTATTAATGAAACCAACAGAAACTTTACCACAGTTACCAAACATCTACAACTCGTTTCAAGCGATTTAAAAGACACCATTGCCCAAATTCATCAATCAAAAAATGCCGTTGAAGCCAATGAGAGTATCGAAAAAAATCTCCAACACTTCACCCAAACAACATCAAGGCTACAAAACTCTATCGAACGATTTGACGCATCACTAGAGAAGTCTCTGAATATAACATTCCACAAGATAGATGATGAGTTGGGTGATGTAATTGTTAAATTGGGGAATTTCTCTTCTACCATCTTGGAGCAAAATGAGGTAATTCAAGATAGCATCTCCAAGTACCACTCTCAAATCTCAGATACATTAGCGAAACAATAAGATGTTTAAAGCCAAAAAATCAAATGAAGAGAACAGTAATTTTTGGATATCCTATGCTGACTTGATGGCAGGGCTCCTTTTTGTTTTTATTCTACTTATTGGTGCGATTATTGTCAAATCTACAGTACTAAAAAACTCTCTAGAAGAGAGCAAAGAGACCCTAGAGAAGCAGTCTAAGAATATTGTAAATAAAGATGAAACAATTTTTGTCAGAGATTATGAGATTAATAAACTCCATGACCTATTGGAAAAACGAGACAAGGCAATAGAGAGTACTAAAAAAGAGCTACTTATCTCAAAGGAGAGCCTAGAGCTAAAAGCAGATGAGATTCAAAAGTTAAACCAAATTTTACTAGCAAAAAATAGTAAAATTACCGATTACTCCAACCATATTCTAATTTTAGAAGATATAGAAAAAAAGAATAATAAAACTAGAATAGAACAAAATATCACCATAGATAAATATAAAAATCAAGTACTTATCCTCTCCAATAACCTCTCTGAAAAAAAGGAGAAACTAGAATTAAACGACAAAAAACTCCTACAACTTCTCCAAGCTGTGGACAACAGACAGACAAAATATGACAAACTACTTATCAAGTTACAAGAGCAAAAAGCAAAAATAAAATCTCTTACAGGTATCAAACTCAAAGTCATAGCCGAACTTAAATCAGCACTCGGAAACAGTATTAACATCGACAAAAAGAGTGGTTCTCTACGTTTAGCATCAAATATACTCTTTGACAAAGGCTCATCAGAGCTAAAAGATGGTGCTAAAAAAGAACTAAAATTAAATTTCATAAAATATGTAAATACCCTAATCTCCAACCAAAACATCTCTGAATATCTTGATAAAATAATCATCGAAGGACACACTGACAGTGATGGAGGATACCTCTATAACCTAGAACTATCCCAAAAACGTGCCTTTGCCGTTATGAACTATCTCCTAACCCTAGAGTATATCAAAAAAAATAAAATAGAGAGAAAACTTGTAGCAAGTGGTCGCTCCTATTTAGATGCAATAAAAAAAGACAACATAGAAGACAAAGACGCATCACGAAGAATAGAGATAAAATTCCGACTAAAAAACCAAGATGCTATGTATGAAATAGAGAGAATTTTAGATGCAGATTAATTTTACTCCACAAAAAATAAAAGATGCCAAATCCTATATTGAAAACTTGGAAGGTTTTTTAGACGAAAAAGGTAAAAAAGAGAGAGGTAAAAAGAAAAAAATCTCTTTCTTTAAGAGGATTCAAAATTTTTTTATGCTTTCTACATCAGATAAAGTAAAATTTGAAAATAAAAACAAAAATAAATCTCTGTAGGGTGTGATGGCAATCGTACCCTAGTATTCTAAAATTAAAATAAATTTTAAAAGTTATTAACAAGATATTAATAAAATTAATACTATAATTCATAATAGAATATAAGGAATAATAATATGAAAAAGTATAAAATAGTTATTTTCTCATCATTGATTGCATTGAGTATAGTAGCCTGTACCACAGGAAGCAATGCCCAAAAAGAGATAAAAGTGGCATCATCAAGCGATACAGAAAAGGTTGATGGAAAAGCCCTACATAAAGAGTCATGTAGTAAATGTCATGATAGCTCGGTCTATACCAAAGCTGATAGAAAGATTAAATCTTTGGATTCACTGGAAAAAAGAGTGCGTGGGTGTGATGCCAATATTGGTTCAAACTTAGAGCCTGAAGAGCTAAAAGCCATCTCTACTTTCTTAAATAATGAGTATTATAAATTTTAAATATTGAAGTTGACCAATATCAAGCTTTTTTTAAGAACTTATAATTATAATAAAATAAATTTATATTTAGGAGACAATATGTCTGAAATAGAGAAAAAAGAGTTAGAGGTAATGGGTGCAACTGTACCTTTTTTTACATATACCATAGGTGAGACACAATATTTTGAGTTTGATACCTCAAAATGTGGCCCACCAGACCCGATGGTTAATGCAATGGCAGGGCTTAACCTTATTGATGGTGCAAACAAAAAATTGGTAATGATTAACCATAAATTCCCTGGAGGTCTTATCTCTAAAATCGGTGAAAACTATGACAATAGTAGAGAAGATTTAGCCGATGGAAATGTAAAAATACTCTTCTCTTACAAAGCAGGAGAGAGTGAAAAAGCTGACCTTACACAAACCTCTTGTGGTGGTTGATAACTCATGTTAGCGATATCTAAAGATTTTGCACCCCCTCTAAAACTCATCTCCCCTTTCTTTAAAGTTGGAAGTGGGTTTTATCTACTAGCGATGATGAGCCTATTGGCATTTGACGCAACTTTTTCATACCAAGAGTTTTCTATAGCAGGTTGGATACATCTCTATCTACTAGGCTTTGTGATGATTATTATCTTTGGAGCTATGGCACAACTTATCCCTGTAGTTTTAGAGGTGGGACACGCTGTGGTTGACCTCTATTATGTCATACTTCCCCTATTAGGCATGGGTACGGTTATCATGGTTGGTGGATTTTGGATAAATCCTGTACTCTTAACTTATGGTGGGCTTTTGGTACTAATTTCCATGATAATCTTCGCCTTTGAGGCACTGGTCACTCTGAAAAAAGCAGAGAGAAAAAGCTTAACGGTTAAGACTATTTTAGTGAGTAATTCCTATCTTCTATTGGGAATTTTAACAGGTTTTACCATTGCCCTTGGTTTTTCAGGAGCAATATCTGTCGATACAGACTCTTTGATTAAAGCACACGTCTATGCCGTATTGGGGGGTTTTGTACTTCTCACCATCATGGGCTTATCACTCACACTAATACCGATGTTCTCTCTCGCACATGGATTTGATGAGACACCCATAAAAAAAGGATTCAACATCATAAGTTTGGGGGTAGGAGCAGTTTTCATCGGAGCATTACTCGGAGAAAACTTAGTACAGATTTTAGGATACCTCATCACTATGGTAGGTGTGGTTCTATATCTCTATCAGATTTATATCATCTATGAACTAACCGTAAGAAAAGAGATGGATATATGGGCAAAATCATTGATGTTTGCATTTGCATCACTCATTATATCTCTCTTTTTAGGTGCTATTTATCTTTTAGGAATGAACAGCAATTGGCTACACGCTTCAATATGGTTTTACATGATTGGGTTTATTGGTTTTGTTATCAACGGTCATCTCTTTAAAATCGTCCCTTTCCTCATTTGGTTTGAACGGTTTGCCCCTTTAGTAGGAAAAGAGCCTGTACCAATGTTTGGTCAAATGTACCCAAAAGATAAAGCAGAGATGCTATTTTGGTTTAGCTCATTTGGTACAGTTTTAGGAGGTATTGCACTTCTAATAGAGAATGACTTTATGTTCAAATCATCTGCAAGTCTACTATTTGTAGGGGCTATATTTTTATATCTCGCCATGTCAAATATGTTAGCATACGGCAAAGAGTAAATAAGTAGAGGCAGACCCCCGTGTCTGCCATAATAGACTTCTTGAAAAACTCTTTGGAATCGGAGATTTTAGTCCCGAACAAAACGAGGCTAAAGCCATCGGTTTCTAGTTTTGCAAGATATTTAATAAAGGAAATAATAATGTGTGAAATAACAAAAGAGCAAGTTTTTGAAGCAACGGCTACAGTAATTGACCCAGAGGTTGGATTTAATCTAAGAGAGATGGGGCTTATCTATGATGCGATTATAAATGAGAGTTGTAACATTACCGTAGTCATGACCCTATCAACACGAGGTTGCCCACTGCATCAAATGATTAAAACATGGGTTCAAGAAGCTGTTGAAAAGATAGATGGTGTTGGGATTGTAGATGTAGAAGTTGTCTGGGAACCTGAATGGAACATCTCTATGGCAGATGACAATGTCAAAGAGGCTCTAGCAGGGGGAACTCCTCAATTATAAGGAAAAGATGCGTTTTTTAACGCACCTTTTAAACCAATCTCTTCCCATAAATGTCTTTTTTCTTCAAATCTCCATTATAGACAATCTTACTTGGGTCCATGTTTCCATCGTTTAGCATTTCAGGTACGATACCTTGCTCATCTAGTTTTCTAACCTCTTCGTCAAGTTGGTCTTCCTGATAAGTCATCATCATATCTGCAGCAATGACATCTTCAATAATCTGAACTTCAACAAGCTTTGATATGTCCTCTTCTACATCTTTACCCTCAATGGTAACGATAATCTTACCTTTTGGGTCATGCAAATGGTACTCACAGACACCACTCTCTTTTAAACGCTCTATTACTTTTTCTACATTCTCTGGTAAGGTCTGTACTACTATACTTGAAACATTCATCTATTTTTCCTTTGTTTTGTTATTATCTTTAACTATACTATCTTTTTCTTTAGCTACAAAATTCGCATTTAAGTTCCAATAGTTAATATGTGTGTCATCACTGGCTGTAAATAGCTCCTCTTCGTTTATAAAAAGTATACTGCTAATGGTTGCCTTGTGATTGCCTAACTTATACAAGTCAGATTTGCTTGAAGTATTAAACAACAGTATATTGTTGTTTTCATCTACTGCAAAAGCACCTATCTTTCCACTTGGACTAAGCCCTGCACCGTAGATTAGAAAACTACCCTCTTTATGATAGGAAGTTTTTCCATCTTTAGAGTAAATGGCACATCGTCTATCTTGTCCTGCTGTGATAATCATCCCGCTTTTATAATCAACTTGAAATACATTATCAACATTTTGACCTTTTAGCTCTTTAAAAACTTTTCCATCTTTAACCGTAACAAGTTTCAGGTCACCACTCTCATCGACCATAAGCACTTCATCTTTTTTCTCGTTTAATGCAAAATCTGAAAATTTAGATGCTGAAATCTGGTTTCGATAGATAACTTTATCTTTTTTAATATCATACAAGATAAGCTCATTGCTAAGTAAAGCTATTAAAAGATGCTCTTTATCTATAAATTTTGCCTTTGAAATGGTAAAAGATTTATCGGTAGAGATAATTTGAGTTAAATTATTATCTGCATAGATATGAACCCTTCTATAACCCATTTTACCTTGTGAAGCCATCATGATTTTATTATCTATTATATCAACGGAGTAGATTCTTGAAACCACCTCATCACCTATAAAATCTTTTATTTTAGGAACAGTAATGGTTTTGATAAGTTTTTGCTCTTTGGTATCGTAGACATCAACCGTACCTTCTGTGGTAGCAGAGTAGAGTCTGTTGTTTTGATAAACCAAATCGGTTACAGCTCCACTCCCCTCATAGACAAAAGTTGGTTTTAAATCTTTGGCATTAAGTTGCATAAACAAGAGTAAAAATATTAATATTTTTCGCAATTAAACTCCTTTAATGGTTATTGCATTAGTGGGACATTTGTAGACACAAAATCCACAAGAGGTACACTTGTCTTGATTGATTGTCGGTCTAAACATACCTAAAAAATCAATGGCATTTTCTAAACATGGGTCTTTACATGAAAAACACATGGTTTGCTGCCAACTTAAACATTTAAGTATATCTATCTCTATGAGTGCATCTATCTGTCGTATTTTATCTACTTGTAGCACATCTGCTTCACATGCCAAGGCACACTCATCACAAAATGTACAACCAGTAGAGGTGGTCAAATCAAGCATAGGTGTACCATCATTCATGATGAAAATAATCTCTTCTTCACAAACACTGACACAACTTTTATCTTCACACTCTACACACAGTTTGGAAAAACTCTCCAATTCTGCATAGTAGGGTGGTCTAATAACGCTCTCTTTGACCTCTGCATTAGAATCGTCTCTAAATGCAGAAGTAAAAGAGCTAAATAGCTCTCTTCTTTTCATCTTTTAATGTTTACTCCAAACAGTAACACCAGCAGGTGAATTTTTGTTTTCTATATCCTCTTTGGTAACCACAGAGTTACCTTCACCAACCGTTGCTAAGTCATCATTCATATGGTCATACCATGAAGAGGCACTTTTACCGTTCTTTTCAGAGAAGCCACCTTGGAATGTATTTGATACAGCCAAATCTCCTTTTGATTGTGGAGCGTGACACTGAGTACAGTTAAATCTTGCCATAGAGAGTTTGTCACTTGGTTTAGAGATAGATACCTCATTTTTATTGTTATCAATTGCCTTAGTAAACATTTTACCATCAAACTTATGTTTTGGTCTAAAGTTTGTAAAGTGAGACTTAGGAATTGGTGTTGCCCCTACTCCTTTAGCAGCTTCTGGCATGTGACAACCAATACACTGATTGTTCCCTGCTTTAATAGGAAGAAGCCCCTCAACTGAGTGAGGAATCATAGGTGGTGCATCTTGGAATGCTCTAGCAATTCGCTGAGAAGTTCCAG
>JALTGP010000300.1 GCA_027076905.1 Campylobacteraceae bacterium
CCTGACCCCTTTTACTTTTTACTTTACTTCTTTTACTTTCGAAATTTTACTATTTTCATCAAATCTTTGAAACTTCAATAAAAAATTTTTACTTGTTGTCATATCAACAATTCTATCCAACTCTATTGCTTGACATCCTAAGCCTGAATCTATAAGGGTAGAAGCTAAAGTACCGTATCATGAATAGCCACTTTTTGTGCTATAACATTAGTGACTCGGATGTTCTTAAAGTATTCTTGGATATAAGTAAAAAAGTGGCTATTCATGACACGGTACTTTAATTTGGCTCTGGTAGCTTTTAGCACCAACTCTTATGCAGGTGAAGACCATAACTCTAGTGCCAAGTGTGGACAGGGTAAATGTAGTAGTGACAAACCAATGAAATGTGGTGCTGGAAAGTGTGGTGGAGGAAAATAGTAGTTAATCCTTGAAATCAATTTAGTATTACTCCTCTTTGTGGGCATCTCTGCCCACACCCTTACGTAACTTAGGAATACAAATTAAATAACTACCAAATTTCAAAGGGGGTTGTTTTGATTACTCGAAATACTAAGGACTTTTATAGTTTTGAGATGGAGATGATTAATCCGTTTTAGAGTAATGATAGCCCCCTAAGCTTGTTTTGTTATTGTTACTCTCGTATCCGTTCCCACCGAGAACGGAGTGGGAACGAGCGAAAAATTACACCCCTTTTCCAAGGTATTTAAATACACTTCATAAAGTAGGTATTATTAATACCCTATTTTTTAAGTGTATTAATAATACTTATTTCAAGGTAGTTAATGTTATAATGCAATTATCTAAACAGTTAAACAAGGATAATTAATGAAAACTGACCAATTAATGGAAATAGCTTTCCCAAAAGGAACAATAGATATTTTTCACAAAAGCCAAATGGGTAGTTTAAAAGATGTATTTAAGTTAGGCAATAAATATCTAGTTGAAAATGATGAAGAGGTTATACGCTTAGACAATTTTCTAAAACGACCATCTACAAAAAAATATATTGCTAATATGATGATAAAGTATGGTTATGAAAAAAAAGATATTGTAAAAGCTGTTGGTAGAGGTAGAGGGGCAGTTACTTATGCCAATATCCAATTTATTATATATTGTGCTACAGAGATAAATGATTTTTTTAGAATGGATGTTATAGACATTTTTATAAACGAGAAAATATTAACTAAGCGTGATGATGGTGGAGATGATTTTAAAGAGTTAAATTTTCATTTAGACAATCTTGCTGATAGAAAAGATAAAAATAATAAAGGTGTTTTTATTCAAGTATCTATGAAACTTAGAAGCAAAATTTTTAAACCTAAACAGATTGAAGAGTGCAAAGATAACAACATGAATATTTGGAATAGTCAATATGCTAATGTTGTAACATTGAGGAAAAGAGAGGAGTATGAAAAAACACTGATTACATTGATTAGAATGGGTTTTGTTAAAACTTATGAAGATGTTAAAGATGCAATAGATAAACTTTAAGGTTTTCCCCTATTTTTTGTGAGGCTATAAAGCCCTAAAAAACAGGGTAAAAAAACAGGCAAGAAATAGACTTTATATTTGTGACTTGACCCCTACCTCTTTATTGATTCTCCTATATGCGTTCCAAAACTGGAGTTTTGGAACGAGTAAAAGGCGAAGTTTATGTATATTTCTGCGTAGGATTCCATGAGTGGAATTTTAGTATTTTTCAAATAATTAGTTTCAATTAGTAACAAATTATTAAGTTTTTATTTTTGCTTTATCGTTTCAATCGTTTCAAATTTCAACAGAACATAAGTTTTAAATTTATTTTCTGCTGAAAACTCTACTTCTTTACCATTTTTTTTAATAAAATAACAACAAGCCTCTTCTCTAGAACTAATTAGAGGGTTAGAAATATATTCTGAAAGAGCTTTATAGATATTATTTTCACATACTCCTAAATCAATAAATTTGTTTAATTCAA
>JALTGP010000301.1 GCA_027076905.1 Campylobacteraceae bacterium
TTTAGTGTCAATCTTCCTCATAATCAGGATACTGTTCTGGAGCTTCCCCCACCGATTTAATAAGCTTAAAATTTTCTATAAATTCACCCTCTTCAATCTTCTCAATAAAAATATCAAACTCCCACCAATCCCCAAAATCAAAAATGAATGTAAAGCTATTTTGCTCCTCTAGTGGTAAATTTTTAAGATAAAACTCATCAGCCCAAGCTTTACCCTCATCTAAGGTAGCCTCAGGATATTTTATTGATGCTTGTTGACCAAAATTATCTAAAAATATGAACTCATACATATGGTCATTATCAAAATCAAACAGTTCTAAAATAATGGATGCTAAGCTTTGAAAATCTATCTCTGAAGTGATATCAATGGTTCTATAGACCTTTCCCAAACTTATTTTAAGTCTAAAAACACCATTTTTATCATTTGGCTGTGAGTAGACTAAAGTCTGATTGTAGGCTTTGCAATATGGATTAAATATCTCTTTAGTATATCCTCTTTGTGGAGGATTGAGTATCAAATGCATCAGACCCATTTCATCATTTGGATTTATCAATTTAAATATCTGTTTAAGCAGAGGGTTCAGCGTTATATCAACAATATTCCATCTCATTTTAGTGGTTGGTGTTATCGTGCTTATCTCGATAAAACCAAACATTTGAGAAAGAGCAATATTGTAATATTCAGGGAAAAAATTAAGATTTTCAATCATTCTTTCTCTTGAAAAATTTTGACCATAAGTAAAAAAACGAATCGCTTCTTCTAACGGAAAACCATTACGAGAAGCCTCAATAGTCTCACTAGGTTTTGAATGGACAAGCCAATTTTCTAAAAGAGTAAAGTACTGTTCAGTAGTATTCAAACACTGCCAACGCTCTAATACTTTCCCATTAATCCCCATAACTGTCTCTTTTTTGGAGACTTTAAAAGTAAGCATACTCATCGTTCGTAAAATAAGATAGATACCATTAATATTTGGATAACTCTTTTGTGCAGGTCGCAACGAAAAGATATCAAGTGGGTCAACCAAAAGAGCATTTAAATCTTTAATATATTTAATTGCAAAATATTGTTTCCCTTTTGTCGCTAACACCTTATGCTCTTGAATATAAGCGATTACTCTATTTATATTCTCAACAATTATCTCATTTCCCTCTAATATTATCTCTTTAGACTCTATTCTAAGGGCATCATATTGTTTTTTAATCATCATTTTTTACTTCTTTTTTATTGTAACTTCTGTGCCACCAACTCATTAACAACCTTAGGATTTCCTTTCCCTCTAGTAGCCTTCAAAACCTGCCCCACAAAGAAGCCAAATAATTTACTATTCCCTGCTCTAAACTTCTCTACATTATCTGGATTTTTAGCAATAACCTCATCAATAATAGGCAAGAGAATATCAGGGTCGCTTATCTGAATAAGTCCTTTAGATTCAACTATCTCTTTTGGGTCTGCTCCACCCTTACTCATCTCCTCAAAGACTTGTTTTGCAATTTTGGTTGAGATAAGCTCATCATCAACCATCTTAATAAGCTCTGCTATCTGTTTTGGAGTATATTTTAGCTCACTTGTCTCTTTTTGCTTTAACTCTCTAGCTACATCATTGGTGATGATATTTGCTATACCTACAGGGCTATTTAGAGTCTCTAATGCTTCTGTATAAAAAGCAGAAAGTTGTGCATCACGAGCTAAAGTATTGGCTACTTCAAAGTTAAGTTTAAGTTCATTAGTATATTTCTCAAAAAGTGCTTTTTCCTCTTCACTCATGGCTACAACTTCACCATCTATCTGTGCTTTTTTAGGTTGAGGTTTTGCTATCTGTTTTGGTTCTTTTTTCTTTTTAGACGATGACTCTTTAAGCCCTACAATCTTATTGAACACTGGGTTTTCATCGCTATAGTCAACAGGGTCAGCATAAAAATACCCCTCTCTCTCAAACTGAAATCTAACATC
>JALTGP010000302.1 GCA_027076905.1 Campylobacteraceae bacterium
AAATAGATACCATCAACTTTAATAAGAATATCAGGTGCTCCACCTAAAGTATCCCATGTATTTCCATTGGTTTTTGTCGAATCAGCCTCTACTGTGAGGGTATAGGTGTTTAAAATATGCTCTTTTGCTTGGGTTAGGCTCAAAAGAACCATAAGTGTTAAAACTATTTTTTTCATTTTTTTGTCTCCTTGAAATTATTTTTATTAGTTGCAGGTTTATAGAACAATATTGCCATTTAATCGTTGTAAATCATTGGTTCTTCCTCCTCCTCTCTGTTGTTTGTAATACTCTCTATATAGTTGTTCAATGGTTAAGCCTCTTTTATTGTTGACGACTAAGATATTTCCTGAGTTTGAATACTCTTTTTTGTTTGAAGCATGTAACCGTTTAATACCTGTTTTTCTAAGTTTTCGTACTTTCAAATCAACAACTACTGTAGATTTTGCAGGAATTCTTATCGGTTTTACTTTGGCTTTAAATTCAGTTTTTCCATTCTCTTCATCTTTCATCTTTAAGGTAATCTTTTCACTCTTTATAGCTCTATGGCTACTATTTGAGAGAACCAATGTAGAGTGGTTACTACCATGTTTATTCCAAACTTGATTGGAAAGATAGCGATGTGCATCAATTAGATGATTTACTCGACTATGAATCTGTATGGCTTTAGTAACAGCGACTCTTGCTCTTCCCTTTTTTTTGACATTTTTTACTACTACATTTCTAATAACTTTTTTTACTCCCTTTTTAATAAAATATCTAATAGCTCTTTGTGCAAAGAATCGAATGATAAGAGCAGGGAAAAAAGCCTCACTAGGTGTTGTTAAAATGACCAAAGGTGCAGTTGTAGAGAGTATTAAAAAATCTCTACGACCTCTGTTGTGTTCATATTTTTTTGGGTACATTACAAACTCCTTAATAGTATAAATCTAAATAAGATTTTTTCTTATCTTTAAGCGTTCCATACTTTACATCTACAATACGCTCTTTAAAATCTCTTAAATCTAATCCCAATCTATAACTGTTATCAACTCTTAAAAAAGAACAACTCTTTTGAACGATTTCTGCTTTTTTTGAGTTAACATTAAAGCGTATAAGCTTATGATTAAATCTATCTTCTGCAAATGTTTTTCTAATATGTTGTTTTCTATCTAGGTTAAATACCAATCGTATAAATCCTTGGTCTGTATGGTTAGAACAGACCATTTTTGTAAGATTTGCCATTGATTTTGTATCTAAAAGAACCCCTTTCCTATCTGATGTACGAACCAATCTAGCATTTGGTAGAATAGGGGTAACTTCTCTTAAGAAGAATCCCTGTTTTTGAGTGGCTACTTTTCTATTTTTCTTTATGTCTTTTTTTACCGATGGGGATAATGTGATATTAGATACATACCACCCACTCTTTCTGTATTGGTTTAATGCTAAATAGGATAGATTGAAATGAGCATCAAATAGTCGATTTTTCTTTTTGATAACAATACCCTCTACTTGTGCTTCTCTTCCTACCAACTTTAGTACTGTATTTGGATAAACTGCCTCAAAACTATCAGCAAATCTATCAAAACAGTTTTCAGACTCATAAGGTTCATAGAGTATTTTTACTTTTTTATTTAATTTTTGATGTTTGGAGTTTGTTAAGTTTGTTAATTTCCAATGAGCCTTATTTTTAACAAAAGAAGCACTAATAAAATTATTGGTTTTACTTTTATAGGTACAAGTCATTCTCTTCTCATAGGCTCTATGTGCGTCAATCATTTTTATATTTTTTAATACACTAAAGTTGTGTTTGGCTGTTTTTTTATTTGCACTAAACTTACTAACCTCTGCAAGATTATCTTTGGTATCAATCATACTTTGTACCATATCTACAGGCTCTAAAAAGCTATAGTTCTTTTCGTAACCACTCATATCATTTCCAAATA
>JALTGP010000303.1 GCA_027076905.1 Campylobacteraceae bacterium
AACGGTTGAGTTAACCTTGCCCGCCAACCAGTTGGCACATCAGTCTTATCGATGTAAAGTGTTAAATCTACGATAAAATTCGCACGTGGTCGCGGGTCAGGTTCAACGATTTGTTATATGGTAGTCTACCACCGATTTTTGTTAGCCTGTGTCTGTTATATAGAAATTGCGGAGCTTGGTTAACCTCCCTCCGTCTATGGGGAGAGCTACCTGTTTTCATCCTTTATTGTTGTTGCCTTTTTATTATCTCCATATTTACCACTTTTCTCTGACAACTTAAGGTACTCATTCATGTAATAATTCGCTCTAGTTATTTGGATATATTATTCTTTTTTAGGTTTTTTACAGTTTGGACGTGGTTGTCCCTCTAGTCTTCAGGCTGGTTGTATTTGTTCTATTAGATCGAGTAGTTGTGTTGTTATCGTTTTCTGTAATCTTAGTGTTCCTGTGAAGCAAGCAGGGCAATGTATTATGGAGTTTTGTTTGATTTTCTTGCTTACTTTCTCCATTTTCTTTTTGGCTGTTTCGAAGTCTTTATTTAGTTTCTTTAGCAGTAATGAAGCAAGTGCCAATAACCGTGTTTTGTAGCCGCCAGCATGAAACCCACCATGACGTATTTTAACAAAACGAAAAGGAAGAATATGTTGCAAATAACGGCGGATAAATTCAATAGGTGATAATTTCATTATTTTGGTTTTGCTATTGTCTCTGTAGTCCTTGTATTTAAAGGTGATCTCTTTGTCGTTGGCTGATAGGATTCTTTGGTTTGATATGGCTATTCTGTGGGTGTATCGACCAATGTATTCTATTACCTGCTCAGGACCCGCAAAGGGTTTCTTGGCGTAAATTACCCATGGAAGTTTGTATAATTTGGCTTTAAAATCTTCAAAATAGATAGGGTGCTTTAAGTTACTTAATTCCCCTGGATAGTTGAGTTTTCCGCTGTCATGTAGCTTGATTAATTTGGCTATAAATTGACTTCTGAAAGCTTTTTGCATTGCTTTGATGGGGAACAAGTATTTGCCATTATGTCTTTTCTGAACCCACGTTGATTCGTCTTTTGATATTGCTCCTCCAGTTACGATGAAATGGAGATGGACATGATAACCAAGATTCTGTCCCCAAGTGTGTAGAATACCAATGTGACCGATTTTGCCTCCGAAATACTTCAGGTCAGCTGCAAATTGGTTTAAAACGCTTACAGCCGTTTTAAAAAAATGATCGTACAAGATTTTCTGGTTACAGATAAAGAGATTGTTAAGGTGGTGAGGAAGGGTGAAAACGGTGTGAAAATATGGGACTGGTAATAACTGTTTAATTTGGTTTTCTAGCCATTTGGCTTGTTTTGAACCATGGCATTTCGGGCAGTGCCTATCGCGACAGGAATTATATGATATCTCAATATATTGGCAGTGGTCACACTTGTCTATATGAGCACCAAGTCTAGCAGTACGGCAATTTATAATAGAGTTTAGGACTTTGTATTGATGAGAATGAACTTTGTGGGTTTTGATATATAATGGAAGGTATTCACGTAAAATGTCGGCAATTTCAACATTGTTTTTTACAGTTTGTTTCAGGGAATTCACTGGATTTATCATAGCCAGATTCTGCCTTACATTCTGTTAAAAGCTCTTTTGCTCTCTCTTCTCCAAATTCTTCAAGCATTTGTTCCCACATCTCAGATTCCATGATATTTTTTTGAAATTCAGAAGTCAAATTATCATAGAATTCTTTTTCAGCCTCTTCGTCATGTTCAATGAAATGAACACCACCATCATCGTCTATCCATGCGGATCCATCTTTGATCGCTTTTCTAGCGACAAGATAATCCTTTTTTTGTTTTTTACGCCGAAATTTCCTTGAAATACCCATTCTGAATATGCCTTACTCTTGCGGAGCAATTTCAATATAAC
>JALTGP010000304.1 GCA_027076905.1 Campylobacteraceae bacterium
ATTCTCATGTCTCCTGCACAAAATAGACCCGACACATTAGTTTTCATGCTCAAATCTACAATGACTTGACCCCAATCGTTCACTTCACAGATGAATGCACCACTTTCATCCTTTAATACAGAGTTGTTAACATTGTGACCTACAAATACAAAAAGACCACTGTTTGGCATATCGGTTATCTCATTGGTTTTAACATTTTTGATTTTTACACCATCAAGACCCATCATGCTACCATAGGCTTCATCTATGACAGAGTCTGTTATTAGGTGAATATTCTCTTTTCTATTTACTCTATCCAGTGTTGGAGGGGCTGCTCTAAACTTGTCTCTTCTATGTACCACATAGACATCCGAACAGATATTTGAGAGGTAAAATGCCTCCTCTAACGCTGTATCTCCCCCACCCAATATGGTTACTGGTTTATCTTTATAGAAAAATCCATCACAAGTTGCACAGGTGGAGACTCCTTTTCCAAAAAATTCATCTTCACCCTTAAATCCTGCTCGTTTTGGTGTAGAACCTGTACAGGTAATCACAGTTAACGCTTCGTAACTTTGACCACCCTCAACAGTAATGGTAAAATGTTCACCTGTTTTAGCCACACGCTCTACTTTTTTCATCTCATGTTTAAGACCAAAAGAGAAACACTGTTTTTGCCATGTATCCATAAAATCCATACCTGTTTTTGTATGGTCAAAAAATCCAGGGTAGTTCTCTATCTCTGAACTTCCTGTAATCTGTCCACCTGGAAGACCCATCTCAAATAGCGTTACATTTTTAAGCCCACCACGTGAAGCATAGAGTCCAGCCGTAAGCCCAGCAGGGCCTCCACCAATAATTGCACAATCTAACATAATAATATTCCTTGGATTAAATTTTTATGAAAATGATAAGAGGTATGATTTTAATAAAGATTTAGCGTAGGGTCGGTAACACCGACCACAATATGTTTCAACCAAGAATGGTTGAGACATAAAAGTTATTACAGTTGAGCGTTAATTTTCTCAGCAAATACGTCTTTTGAAGCAGCACCTACCATTTGGTCTACAAGCTCACCATCTTTGAAGAAAAGAATAGCAGGAATAGAACGGATACCATATTTAACAGCAATCTCTTGTTGCTCATCAGTGTTACATTTTGCAATGGTAGCTTTACCATCAAAATCATTTGCCAGTTCTTCTACAACAGGAGCAATCATTCTACAAGGTCCACACCAAGGAGCCCAGAAGTCTACCATTGTTACACCCTCTTTGATTGTTGCCTCGAAATTGTCATTTGTTAATTCAACATATGTTGCCATATTTTTTGTCCTTTAATTGGTTATATTGGTTAATGCCGTTATTATACATCAACTTTATTAAAGCCAAACTAGATAGATTTGGTCTTATATAATGAACTTATAACCTAACTTATCTTATTTGTCAAGACTATTGAGTAATATTTCGGGGTAAGAGGTAGAACGTGTTCCCTCTATAGCCTTAGTCGATGCCCCTTTAACGGTGTAGACAAAAGATATTTTTGGATTTTCACTACGATTAGCATTGGCTCGATGAAGCAGTTTAGAGTGAAACAGCACAACATCTCCTTGTGTTAAGCGACTTGATACTTTTGTTTCTATTAGTGACATATTTTCTGAACTTTTATCATGAAAATACTCTTTTTCATCAAACTGCTCCTCTTTAAACTCCATAAGATGACTTTTAGGAATAAACTCCAACACCCCATTTTGACTATGCTCTTCACCCAATGCCAACCAAACACTCACTAAATTATCATCACAATAATGCCAATAACGTCTATCTTGATGCCACTCTGTTTTGGTACTTGAATTTGGCATTTTTGTCATAATAGAGTTGTGATGAGCAAGAGTTAGGCATACTTTGTCATTTAAAACCTGCTCTA
>JALTGP010000305.1 GCA_027076905.1 Campylobacteraceae bacterium
TATTTATTTGCATAGAGAGCCTTTTATTAAAAAAGATAATAAAAGTATTTTAGCATAATTTTTTAAAGAGTGAAAAGAATCTTCCAAGCCCAAAAAGGACTTAGAAAAAAGATGTAAAAATAGAAAGACCTAAATCTCTTCTGCTTCCTGAACATCATAAAGCACATCATCCATAGGGTGACGATACATAGGCATAGCCAATCTTTTTTCATCAAGTACGTGACCGATGAATCCGATTGAACGACCAACGATGAAGAATGCGTTAAGTGTACCACTTGCGATAAACTCATTAATCTCTTCTTCTTCGTAACCTAAGGCTCTCCACATGTCTACCATAAGAATACCGATAGTACCATCAACATTAAGAATGAGGTTCTCTTTCTTAGAGGTTGTCAATGCTTCAACTGTTCTTGCATAGTCAAGAAGTGGTGTTGCAGGGAAGTTTTCAGCTGCGAAATCCATAAGTCCTGTCACTCTAAGGTCAGGGTTTTTAAGAGACTTAATTCTGTGACCGATTCCTGGAATTGGAATACCTTGTTTCTTCATGTGTCCTAAGAACTCTTTGGGAGACAAGTTGTTGTCATCAGCATATTTGAAATGCTCTGCAGCACCGTCAATCGCTCCACCAAATCTTGGTCCAATAGTAAGAAGTCCAGTTACCAGTGACTCAACAACAGATTTACCTGCTCTTGCTGTTACTTTTGCATTGTGAGCTCCTGAAACTGCTGGCCCATGGTCTGCTACGGTTTTGATAACCGTTTCAATGAACTCTGTAGCCCATTTTGGATACTGTTTTTTGAACCATAGAAGTGAAATAACATCACCGATACCTTTACCTGTAGCAGGTGTTGCAACAGATGAGATTCCTTGTTCCCATCGTCTCGGTGGGAACATATACAAGAATACACATGGTAAAAAATTATAAGTATAAATATGCATTCCCACGCAGAGCATGGGAACGAGTCAAATAACCCCTTTAAATATACTTTTTATATCAATATTAAGAGAGTAATCCCATATATACCTAGCATCTCTAAGAGAATTATTAAAAATTTCTAAATTTGGAATAGAGAAATTATTAGGATTAAGATATTTGGGTTTATTTTGAGAAGAATTTAAGATACCACTTAAATTATGATTACTTCCCATTTGAACAATTTTAACTTCAGTTGGATAGTTAATTATTCCCTCTTTTTCTAGCTATTAGACTTAATACTTCAGGAAGATGTTCAACAGAAAGATATTGTTTATCAACAGGGATAAGAATAATATCAGGTTCTATTTCAGTAATAACTTGTAAAGCATTTTGGACTCTTGTATCAATATCTACAATGATATGGTCATATTCACTAAATCTATTTTTATTTGATAGTTTTTCTCTTTTATAATTCCATAAAACATCAACTCCATCCATGCCTTCTTTAAGTTCCATAGATTTGGAAGGAATTTGTTTGGTAAAAAATCTAAATGAATCCGATTGACTATCACAATCCATCAATAATATTTTATCTAATCCATTATCAGCTAAAACTCCTGCAATATGTACGGCTAAAGTTGTTTTACCTACTCCACCTTTATGTTGAGCAATTACAATTTTCATTGTGTTCCTTTCGATTAATATAATTATATCTAAAGAAATATCAAATCTACACCACCCTCAAAAACTTATGTATCTAAAAACTAACAGCCTCTTCCATCAACACAATCTCCTCATCACTCAAAAACTCAAAATACTTTTTGCGTTTAGTAGTAGAAAGTTTCCCATCATTTTGTATTACAAAACGAATAAAAAGGTCTATCTCTCTATCAGGCATATCAATAATGGATTGAATGGCTCTTTTAGAGGTATCATAATGAACAATAAACTCCAACTCTTGATATAACTCCTCCTCTATGGTCT
>JALTGP010000306.1 GCA_027076905.1 Campylobacteraceae bacterium
TTTTTATGCTAAAATCTACTTCTAGTCCACATGATGTAAACAAAGAAGACATAGCCAAACTCAAAAAGTTAGGTTGGAGTGAAAAGGACATTATGGAAGGTGCAAAAGAGGCGATAGACATGGCAGGAACTGCAATGTTTATTGATACATTTAAAATACTTTAAAAGCGAAAGTAGGGTGTTGTCCCTGATAACACCGTCAAATAATATTTGGGATTTTAATGCCTATGTTATTTGGTTTTGACGGTGTTTTCGTGGGAAAACACCCTACAGAATTTTATATAATTTAGGAATAACAATGAAACAAATATTTGAAATAACAGACCAAAACATCATAAATAAACTACTAAACAAAGCTGAATATGGAACACTGGCACTCTGTGAAAATAATAAACCTTATAGCATACCCCTAAACTTTGTGATGTTAAATAATGCCATATATATTCATGGCTCTCACAAAGGACGAAAAATGGAAATTTTGGCTAAAAATGCTCAAGTTTCTTTTTCGGTAGTGGAGAACTATTCACTTATTCAGTCTTACTTTAGTTCTAATGACGGTTCTGCTTGTCCTGCAACACAGTTTTTTAAATCGGTGGTGATAGATGGTCGAACTGTTATTATTGAGAATCAAGAAGAAAAAGCCAAAGTACTTGAATCCCTTATGCAAAAGCTTCAACCTGAGGGAAAATACATTCCCCTCTCTCATGCGAGTTACAAGAAAGATTTACAAGCTACAGCTGTAATTAAAATAGAAATAGATGAACTCAAATGCAAGTTTAAATTTGGACAACATTTAAAACAAGAGCGTTTCAATATGGTAGTAAAGTATCTTGAAGAGCGTGGAGAAGAGATAGATTTGGAAACTGTGCTACTCATGAAAAAGATGAAGGGTTAGATATGCAAAAATATTTAGAAGAAACAGAAATAATAGACTACAAGAACAAAGAAGTTCATGCTTTAGCCATGAGCCTTTCAAGTGATTGTAAAACAGACACCCAAATAGCCAAAAAATGTTTTGAATACGTCCGAGACAACATCAACCATTCAGGCGATTATAAAAATGAAATCACAACTTGTAATGCATCAGATGTTTTGAAACATAAAACTGCTTGGTGCTATGCAAAGAGCCACTTGTTAGCTGGATTGTTACGAGCCAATGGTATTCCCACAGGCTTTACCTATCAACGCTTAAGTTGTTCGGAGTACAAAAAAGACATCTATTGTCTGCATGGACTAAACTCCATTTACCTCAAAGAGTTTGGTTGGTACAGAGTTGATGTTCGTGGAAACAAAGAGGGAGTAAATGCACAGTTTAACCCACCTTTTGAAGAGTTGGCTTTTGAGCTTGGAGAACATGAATTTGATTTACCAGAGGTTTTGTCTGAGCCTTTGGAGGTGGTGGTTTTGGCTTTGAAGAAGTATGGGACTTATGGGGAGATGATTGAGAATTTTCCAGATGTGGAAGAAATATGACAATTTGACAGATTTCAAGGTTAACTTCTAAAACTCTATTACAATATAGAAAACCAAAGGATTAGCCATGAAAATAAACATTGACTATGTAACTAATATATGGTATCATAAATTATGAGTAAAAAAGAGAAACTACTAAAGAAGTTTTTAGAGATACCACATAAAAAAGATTTGACTTTTGAGGAGTTGGAAACGCTTTTAGGCTACTCCAAGGGGATAGACACACAAATAGAAGTCACAGAGAGGGTAAGATTTGCAAAATATAATTCGTAGGACTAGCATCGCTAATTCAAGAATTCTATTTTGTGAAGATTGCCCTCTCTGTGGCTTCCCTATGGGCTTTATGAGGTTTCCCATAGACTGCGTTAATCGTTTTTGAATTAGCAATGCTAGTCCTGCAAACGATTGCCTTGCCTATGAAAAACCTCATAAAGCTATTTGTGTGTCTATCCCCTTGGAGTAGCCTTACTCTCATGTGGGTATAGAAAGTTAGAGGGTAAAGGTTCGGCTGTGAAGTTTTATCATGAAGAAAAAGACAATTTGATAAATTTGCATAAACCACACCCAAGTAACATACTAAAAACTTATCTCATAAAACAGATACAAGAAAAATTAAAGGAGGTTTGCAATGGCTAATACCATAGAGTACAAAGGTTACATTGGAAGCATTGAGTATTCATCACAAGACAAATGTTTCTTTGGAAAATTAGAGATGATAGACGACCTAGTAACCTTTGAAGCCACAACAGCTTTGGAGCTAGAAGATAATTTTCATGCAGTTGTTGAAGATTATTTAGAAACATGTAAATCTCTTGGTCGAGAACCTCAAAAAGTCTATAAAGGTGTGTTCAATGTACGCATAGAACCTGAGTTACATAAAAAAGTATATCAAGAAGCTTTACGAGCTGGGGTTTCGCTTAACAGTTTTGTTCGTTTGGCTTTGAGTCGGTCGGTTGGGGTTTAAAAGAATTTCATGAAAACATGCATTATATATAGAAAAGAAAAAAGTCATTTTTCAGATGTGGAAGTAAAAGTATAAAATGCAAAACCATTTAGATATTACTAACCAAAAAGGATAAAAAATGAAACTAAAAACACACCTAAACATAAACAATGCACTCTGTGGAAAAGTGACAAAATTACAAGAAAATTACGCTGAAGTACTATTGCATACGACACAACAAATGTCAGCAGATAGCCGAGGTTTGGTACATGGAGGTTTTATATTTGGTGTAGCCGATTATGTTGCTATGGTAGCTGTGAATGACCCTTTTGTCGTGCTAGGTTCTGCTAGTTCTAAGTTTTTAGCTCCTGTGAAAGTTGCTGATGTTGTTTTACTTAAAGGTAGCGTTGTTATCGAAAAAGGCAGAAAAAAAGAGGTTAGAGTAGAAGCATTTGTAAAAAGTCAATTGGTTTTTGAAGGGACTTTTACTACTTTTGTTTTAGACAAACATGTTTTGGATAAATAGCATGAATTTTGAAGAGCTAGATAGATACATTCTTTCCAAACAAGGAGCAACTTTTGACTATCCTTTTGATAAAAAAGTACGTGTGTATCGTATAGCTAATAAAATGTTTGCTTTAACCAATGAACATGAACCTCTATTGAGAGTCAACCTTAAGTGTGACCCCATCTATGCACTAGAACTGCGTAGCATCTATGAAGGAGTGAGTGCTGGGTATCATATGAATAAAAAACATTGGAATACCGTGATGCTTGAAGAAACAGATGTAGATGAAAAAATTATAAAAGAGTTAATTAACCACTCTTATGAGTTGGTCTCTAAAAGTTTAAAAAAGAGTTCTGAACCAACACAATATGAGCTTGAGATAAAAGGTGAGTACGCTGACATTTTTAAAGCCATAAGAGAGATTCTTCTTTCTTATCCACAAATGAAAGAGCTTAAAAATGCAAAGCAAACCTCTTATAGTGATGAGTATGGTGTCGTTATTATGATGCGAAATAGAGGAGATGTATTTGTAGTCGCATTTGGAAAAGGCTCAAAATTACAAGAGCAGTACCCAATGTTACAGGGGACAGGAAAAATTGTTCGGCATCTTTATTTTAAAAATGTTGATGAAGTAGATGAAAAGCTGTTACGTGAGATGATAGAAGAGAGTTTCATTTTGGGCATGGAGGCTTTTGAGATGAAAGAGATGAAGAAATTTATTTAGGGTAAAGATATAATTAAAGGAAGATAAATAAAATGCAAGAAAAAAACAAAATTATGCAAAAAATACTTTTAATGAAATAGCCAATAAATATGATGAGATAGAGTTTTTTTAAATCTCAACTAAATATGTTGCAGACATTATACTTTTTTATTCTCACTTTGGTTATCATATTGAAAATTTAAAGGATTAACTATGAAACAAATTATTTTAACAGCGTTAATGGCATCAAGCTTAATGGCATCGAGCTTTACTTTGCAGAGCAATGACCTAGAGGGACAATTAAATAAAAAGCAAGAGTTTAATGGTTTTGGATGTACAGGCAAAAATATGTCCCCAGAACTGCATTGGACAGATGCTCCAAAAGGAACAAAATCTTTTGCCATTACGGTTTATGACCCTGATGCACCAACAGGTTCTGGTTGGTGGCATTGGTTAGTGGTGAATCTCCCTAAAAGTACTAAAAACATAAGCTCAGATGCTTCAGCACAAAGTAAATTACCAAAAGGTGCAGTAGAGACAATGACCGATTATGGAACTGCAAGTTTTGGTGGGGCCTGTCCTCCAAAAGGCGACAAAGACCATGCATATGTTTTTACTGTTTATGCATTAGATGTTGAAAAGTTAGATGCCAATGAAAAGAGTGACAGTGCTTTAGTGGGTTACATGATTAACCAACATGTACTTGAAAAAGCGACGATGCTTTCTTATTATGGGCGTGATAAATAAGATGAACATTTGTTATGAAGTCCGAAGCTAAAGTACCGTGTCATGACACGGTACTTTAATTGAGGACTTACTACACCTTACTGGTTGAACGCCTTCGAGGGCGTACAGTTCCACAACTCCAGTTGTGGAACATTCATGGGAGTAACAAAAATATAATAAAATCATTTACTCCAATGCATAATTGGAGCTTCGTCACGAGTAAAATATATTTTAAACCTCCAAAAACTCCACCCCATCTTTAGAACCAATCAAAAGAAAACTTCTAAGCTTAGGAATACTTTTGACTTTGTCGAGTTGTTTATAACCCTCAATTTGTTCTAAACCCTCTTTTTTTAGCTTCTCATGGTTATCTTTTTGTTTTACCCATTTTAACTCAAACAGATAGTTATTTGGCACTTTATCATCTCGACCTATGAGTAAAATATCAGGATATTTGTTGTCAAGTTCAGGTTGAGAATCTATAAAATAAAAACTTGCAAAACTTAAAAGTGCTAAAGTAATAACATGAAAATGTTTCTCTGTAAATCCATAGTGGTCACGGTTTGAGAGGGTTTTTATGGAGGTATTGAGTTGCTCTTTAAATGCCTCTAAATCTCCTCTTGCTAAGTCAATAAGTGGTTCTCTACTGTCAAAAGAGATAGCCAGATTGTTTCTCTTTTTTAACTCTACTGCAAAGTAGTTAAAGTAAAGTATTTTAATAACATAGTTTGGAATACAAAACTCTAACACTTCTCCAAAATCTTCATTTTGAATGGTAATAAATCCCATAGAGTAGATAAGCGTAATAAAGTCATCTTTAGTAAACTCTTGGTTTAGGTCGTATCTATCTTTTATAATTCCTGTAACTGTTCCAGTCTCTATAAGCTCTTCTAAAATTTTATAGTTTCTATCACTATCACCGATATTAAAGAGTTTCATAATGGCTTTATAGTCACTTGCTACATTACTGTCAAGCATTTTTATAGGCATACTACAGTTATCATAATTGTATTGAGAAATAAAATAGTTAACTAAAGTTGCATTATAAATTCTCTCATCTACTTCTACATTAAACAAATAACCGTTGTACCATTTTTTTATTTTTGTTAATAACTCTTCTTTATCTATCTCTTGACACTTTTTAAAGATAGAGTTTTCTAAAGAGTAGTTTACTTCATCTTGAATAAATCCTGCCATTGCATTAAACTTTTTATTATTTGAGATATTGGAGATAATGTTGAATCCAGAGCTTAAACTATCAAGCGTAATGGGTGTAACCCCTGTAATAAACATCTTTTGCACCACACCACTTTGTGTTGCACCTTTTAATACTTCGTAAAAGCTTCTTACAAATCCACCTTTTCCTACTATTTCTAAAAAATCATTCATGTTATAGGCTAAGATGGCGTTGGCAAATTGGTCATATTCGTCTATGAGGAGGTAGATTTGGTCATTTTTAGCTACTTCAAATAAATACTTAATTAAACCAATTGGACTTTTAAGAGTATCTAGTTTATCAATATATTTTTCATAGCCATATTCACTAAAAT
>JALTGP010000307.1:0-2998 GCA_027076905.1 Campylobacteraceae bacterium
ATGTTTCCATCTGCTTCTTGAACCACATTTCCTAACTCTGCAAGATTATTTTCTGCAAGACCCATTGCTGAAAGAACTCTTCCTGCTAATGAAATGTCAGAAGTTACAACAGAAACACCTGCTGCCTCTGTAAACGCGTTTACGATTGGTAACAATGAGTACGTAGCTAATGCTGGAGCCTCATCAATTTTTGACCAGATAATTTTTGGTAATGACATATATCTTCCTTGTGTGTAGTTTAATAGCATGAGTTTAGCAATATTTTTTGAATAGGAGAATTAAAGTCTGATTTGAGAATAGTTATCTTGATTTGGTGTTTCTTTCTTACACAAATAGATAATTTCTCTGTTTCTCAATTTTTATTTGATTATATTTGATATAATAAAACTTTAAAAGATATAAGGAAAAATTATGAAGAAGAAAATTCTATTATTCGTGGGTATACTACTATTACTGACGGCAAGTTGTTCGAAAATTCAACCCCCACATGTTGTTGTACAATGTAAAGTAAAATTTGATGCATGTATGATTAGAAATACATTTGAAGGACCATTAAAAGCACATCAAATTTGTATGAGAAAACGCTCTCGTAGGTGTAGATAGTCTTTTATAGAGATAGATAAATCTATCTATCTTTTATCTATTGTGATGCCTGGATTCTCTGCTGTCCCCACATAGTCACTTGGTATTGAAAAGTTATATTTAACTGCACTATAGATAGCACCTATAAAAAGCAATCCTATAATAATATTTCGTACTAATTTCCTTTTTTCTGGACTCTCGGTACCATTATAATCATCTATTTGTTCTAATGTTGGTTCACCTTGTAAATTATTCATTGTAAATCCTTTTGGTTCTTAATTTTTTATATAATATAACTTATAACATAAGAGTTCTGAGAAATTAACACAGTTTGTTTATCTTTTTTATGTAAAATCTCATAAGATATAAAATATACTTCTTGCAAAACTATTTAGAATCGGAGACTAAAGTCTGGAATAAGACGAGGCTAAAGCCATCGGTTCCTAGTTTTCCAAGATATTTAATTAAAAAAGGATAAAAATATGCAAAAAATGTTTATTGGATTGGTTCTATGGGTTGTTATGCTTAGTGCAGAGGGTGGTATTTTATCGGTTAAGTGGCCTAAAAAAAATAGTGTTCAACAAAAAATAGAACAAGAGACTCCTTCTGCTTTACAAAAAAAAATAGAGGAGGTAACCCTTCCTGTACTTCTACCTAAATCCTATTTACGCAATCAAAAGATGTCCATTGTGGTAGAGAAAAACTACTACGCCATTACTATCTTTTTTAAGGGTGCAAATTTAATGATTTCTGGGGATAGAAGTTATCAGTTAGAGATACGTGATATTGATATGAAATCTCAAAAGATGTTGAAAAGAGTCAAGCAAGAGTTTGTTCATTCTGAAGGGATGATAATAGCAGATTTTAGTCGCTATGGGGTGAGCTACTCTATGCAAGTGGAGTGTGATAGAATTGAAGAGGATAAGCGTTGTGTCAAGGATGAGTTTTTACGAAAATTATACCGAGAATTAGTCATAGTTGGGGGGAAAAGATGAGACACTATGGGACTATATTTTTGTTGATATTTTTGAGTGCCTGTACGCAACCAAAAGATAATGATGATGCTGATTTAAAACAGACACCAATACATGGTAATACAAGTACAAAACGCTTCTCCTTTACTCCCTCAGGACTGCTCTCTCCTGCTTCTAGTGGACGAGGACGTTTTGGAGATAACTTTATCTATGCACCTTATATCCGTTTTCCTATAGAACACGCTCCTGCGTATATAAATTCACAAGTTTACGGTATTGGGGGGATGTATGGAAAGGCAGGAAATCTCTGTGATAGACGTAACTATCAATACCCTTGGCATGATAATTTTTGTGAAAAACGTGGTTGGGGAATGCCTCTTTGTCCTAGTGGTACAGGTCATCAAGGGGTGGATATACGAACTGCAACTTGTGCCAAAAAGAGATACTATGCTGTGGCAGTTGAGAGTGGAAGAATCAGCTATATTGGTAAATACACAGTGACTTTGCGTGGAAATTCAGGAAGAAAATATCGCTATTTACATTTGGATTCAAACAGTTTACAAGTAAGCAGGGGGCAAAGGGTTAAACGAGGACAACGTATTGGGTTGGTATCTGATAATATGGGAAATACAAAAACCTCTATACATCTGCATTTTGATATGAAACAGACGATTGCGATTGATGGCATTCCTAAACAGGTTTATGTTCCTCCCTATAGCTCTCTTGTTGATGCTTATATACGGCTTCTTAAGGGGCGACCGTGAACTACCTCTAGCAAACTCCAACGAGTCTGAACACGAAAGGCTTTTGAGTTTAATCCTAAATTTAGGAGGTAAAAGGCTAGTTCCTAGCCCAAACACCATTTTAATTGTAAGGAATGCAAATTAAATAAGTGCCAATTTTCATAGGTAAGATAGGCAAGGACTTACGCATCAATGTGCATAGTCTAAGTGTTGTTAAAATTTTATGGAAATACAAACTTCTATTTCCAACCATATATTTTAAGAATGTTAAAGGACTAGCCGTAAGTATAACAAAAAAACAACTTTATTAAATATTAAATTTTCTTCAATTCATCCCTGTATAATAGTTCGGGGTTTTCTTGAAGATTTTTTGATAAAGCTAACATATTATTCCCCCCAAGAAGAGTATTACTAACATATTTAACTAGAAGCCTTTAACCTTAGCATATTCTAAAATCTCTTCAAGATGCAACTCTCGGTCTTCATCTTCATCCGTCTCTCTGCTTTGACAGAGTTCACACGCTGTTCCTGCATCGGTCTCATCCATGAGGGTATCAAGTGTGTTATATCCTGCTTTTATCGCATCTAGGAGGCTTTCAAGTGTTACATCAAAGCACTCACATACAATGTGGTCGGGGGTAAATTTTTCAAATTCTTCTATAGTCATTATATTTCCTTATATTTTTTTATAATTATAGT
>JALTGP010000307.1:3098-5894 GCA_027076905.1 Campylobacteraceae bacterium
AATTCATAAATAATTCATAAATAATTCATAAACTCATGCTATACTTCATTAAAGTTAACAAAGGATTATGAAATGATAAAAAAAACAATATACGCTTTATGCTTCTCAACGATAAGCCTTATGGCACTGGACACAGGAGATATCATTCCTCAAAATATTAAAACACAACTCAATCTTGATAGCAATAAAACCTATGTTATTGATTTCTTTGCCTCTTGGTGTAAGTCGTGTAAAAAAGAGCTACCACTTATTTCAAAAGTACACATAGAACAGACCGTAGAGGTTATAGGGGTAAATGTGGACAAGAAAAAAGAGGATGGTGAGGCATTTGTACAGAAATATAATGTTCCATTTCGTGTGATTTATGATACCAATAAAGAGTTTATTGGAGTGTTTGACCCTATTGGTTTTCCTGCTCTTTATTATGTCCGAAATGGAAAAATAGTCAAAATAATTATGGGTGCAGTCGATAACATTGATGAGCATATTAGCAAGGATATTAAGGAGATAAAATGATGCGATTAGTACTACTCTTTCTCTTGGGAGTCCTTTTGATGGGATGCTCTGGCAAAAAAGTCAAGCCGTGGGAGAAGGAGAACCTTGCCCAAGATATTATGCAGTATGGGGGATTGCACCCTGAGGTTAAAAAATTTGAAGCACATGTATACTTCTCAAAAGAGGCGAGTCGTGGTGGATCAGGTGTTGGTGGAGGAGGTTGTGGATGCAATTAAGTAAAATAACAGCGATTGCTATTATCGCATCATCTATTGTTCAGGCTGAAAACTATGTCTCTGTTGAGTTTCTTCAATATGATGAAAGCGATTCCCGCGTAAGTGTCTCTGCTCCCTCTCTTTCAATTAGTCATGATATAGGTACAGATTATAATATCAAAGCTGATTTTGTACATGATGCTGTTAGTGGAGCAACACCTGCATGGAAAAGTGATACAGGAAGTGGAGCAAGTAGCCGAGATGATAGTAGTAGTAGTAGTAGTGACTACAGCTATGGAAAGCAAAAGTTTAATGAGGAGAGAAACGCAGGGTCGGTTCTCCTAACCAAACGTTTTGATAACCGAGATGAACTATATACAGGGGTTGACTACTCACGAGAGAGTGATTTTGATTCCAAAAGCGTCTCTGTAGAGTATATGCATTATACTGATAACTCTCATAATCAATCAGTGAGTGTAGGAGCATCTTATGCCTATAATGAGATTTTATCCTATGACTATTATGACACAGGAAGTGGAGCGAGTCAAAAAGAGACCTCATCAAGCATAAATGCTGAGATAGGATTAAGTCAAGTACTTGATGCCAAATCTTCGCTTAAAGTAGCAGGGTTTGTCATCTCTGATAATGGATATTTAAGCAATCCTCATGCTTCTGTTATTCGAGATTATAAAATGTCAAACAGAAGACAATCAGGTGACAGTAGACCCGATACACGTCTTGCCTATGGTGCAGATGTCAAATATATTCGACTACTTACCGATGACCTTAGCTACCAAATAGGTTACCGTTTCTATGATGATGATTGGGATATTGGTTCACATACCATTAACAATGATGTTTACTATAAGGTAACAGAGAACTTAACATTGGGTGCAGGAGTACGATATTATGCACAAACAGAAGCCAACTTCTACAATGGAGAGAAGGATTTCTTTAGCAATGAGGAGTTTGCCTCTAGTGATGAGAGATTGAGTGATTTTGAGGCCTTAACCTACAAAGGAAGTATGGATTATAAGTTTAATGACAAGGTGAGCTTTAATCTAGGTGGAGAGTTCTATACGCAATCAACTGGAATAGATGCCACACTTTTTACCACAGGAGTTAAATATAGATACTAAAAGACACATCTACAAATTCACGGTGATGACCTCACCGTGTGAAGTACATATATTTTGTGACAATGGCAATAAGGCACGGGCTATCGCTGTTAAAATTTTAGAGATGGCAAAAGGGTTGGAAAAAAAATATAACTTCTATAACCACAACTCTTTTTTATCTCAAATCAATCAACGAAAAGTAGATAAACTTGACCCCCAAACCAAAGATTTACTCACCCGTGCCAAACTCTTTCATAAAAAAACCAATGGAATTTTTGATATTACTATGGGGACACTCACAACAAGTCGAAAATTAAATAATGTTACAGAGATAGAAAAAGCAACAGCAGAACTCCTTCCTTTTGTTGGTGTGGAGCATTTCAAAATCAGAAGAGATAAAATAAGTTTTGATAACCCCCATACTCTTATAGATTTGGGTGGTTTTGTCAAAGAGTTTGCAGTGGATATGGCAGTAAAAATCATTAAAAAAGAGAAAATAGCCTCTGCTTTGGTTAATTTTGGAGGTGATATCTATGTCTTGGGCAGTAAACCAAATGGAGACTCTTTTTTGATAGGAATCAAAAACCCACTTAATCCAAGCCAATACATTACCCATGTTAAACTCAAAAATCAAGCCTTGACAACCTCTGCATCTTATGAGCGTAGCCATAAGATAGAGGATAAAATCTACTCTCACATTATTCATTTTAAAGAGCTACAGAGTAAAATTATCTCTACAACGGTTATCTCCTCTTCTGTGGTTGAATCAGGAGTTTTCTCTACTGCTTTGATGATTGAGCCAAAGCTCTCTACTCCATTACAGAAGATTTTGATTGATGAGAAATTAGAGATGGTTTAAGGAATGCAAATTAAATAAGTATAAATTTAATATAAGCCAAAACCTCATCAGCACTTCCTTCAAAAACAATAGGCATCTCACTTTTTTCTATCTGATAGTCATACATGGG
>JALTGP010000308.1 GCA_027076905.1 Campylobacteraceae bacterium
ATGACCTATTTTTAGAACCAACCGAAACAGACCCAAAAGATATTATCCACGCGATAAAAGAGAAAACAGGTACAACCTTTACTCTTAAAGAACTCTCAACACAAGCATTAAAAAATGCAATTAAAGTTGATTTAAAAATGAGAAAAAAGTTACAAGTAACCTCTACCCCAACCATATTTATTGATGGTATTTGGGATAAAAAAAGAGAAAAATATAAAGCATACGCTAAATAACTTCTAGGGGTACTTTTTTATCTTTGCCCCTTTAGTCATATATTTTTTTTACCCCAATGCCTTCTCTAAGTCAGCAATCAAATCTTCGCTGTCCTCTAAGCCTATACTAAGACGGATAAGCCCTTCACTGACCCCTGCTTTTTTTAGCTCTTCGCCACTTAACTGCTGATGGGTTGTTGAAGCAGAGTGATTGATAATCGACTTGCTGTCTCCAATATTGGCAACGATGGAGAAAAGCTCAACTCTGTCAAGAATTTTTTTAGCAATATCAAAATTTTCCACCTCAAAACTAAGCAGTCCACTTGCCCCTTTTGAGAGATATTTTTGAGCATTAAGATAACTCTTATCACTCTCTAGTAGAGGATAATTTACCTTTTTTACCAGCTCTTGGGTCTCTAGCCATTGTGCGACCTCTAAGGCGTTGGTCGAGTGCTGTTTCATTCGTAGGCTTAGTGTCTCTAATCCTTGGATAAATAACCACGCATTAAAAGGACTAAGCACTGCACCTGTGTCACGCAGAAGAATCATTCTCGCTCTAAAGGTAAAGAGTACAGGACTGACCACCGAATCGGCAAAGACCAAGCCGTGATAGCTTACCTCTGGTTCGTTGAAGTATGGATATCTTGGGTTATCTTTTATCTTTTGAGAGAGATTTTTTCGCTCTACTATAAGTCCACCAATCGCTGTTCCTTGACCTGTGGTATATTTACTAGCACTATGCACCACCACATCAGCCCCAAAGAGCAGAGGTTGACACAAAATAGGGGTTGCCACCGTATTGTCTACAATGGTTAATATCTGATGTTTATCGGCAATCTCAATAAGCTTCTCAAAATTAGGCACGTCAATACTGGGATTAGAGATACTCTCAAAAAAGATACATCGCGTCTTATCATCAATCAACGCTTCGCTCTCATCAGGAGAGTGAACATCAAAAAAACGTGACTCAATCCCCAATTTTTTTAATGTTTGGCTAAAGAGTGTTACCGTTCCTCCATAGAGTTGGTTTGAGACCACGATATTGTCACCTGCCTCTACCACATTTAAAATACTATAAAAGATAGCCCCCATCCCACTAGCAACTGCCAAACCTGCACTTCCACCTTCAACCTCGGCGAAGCGTCTCTCTAAAATAGCATTGGTTGGGTTTCCTACACGGGTATAGACATTATCTGTTCCCTGCTCCAAGTTAAAGCTACTCGCTGCAAAATCAGCACTTCCAAAATCAAATGCTGTTGACATATATATTGGTACACTCATTGTCTTTTGTGCATCTTTTGTATACCCTGCATGAAGTGCTTTTGTTGCTTGTTTCATTATTTTTCCTTATTTTTATAATATAATTTTTATTATCAAATTATAGCGAAAAACCACCTCCTTTAGGTGGTGGAGTTGTCAAATCATTAATATCTAAGATGGCATAGAAAATTTTTGAGTTATTAACTCTCCATCACTGTTAAAATATAGATAATAGAGCTTATCTTTAAGAACACTTAACCCCGCAAGATAACGCAATGCCAAGTTGGCTTGAAGCGAAGCGATATGCATGACAATGGGGGCAGTAATCCCACCTGGGGTATGGTTAGAGATATTAAAAACTCCAAAAGAGGCTTTTTCAAAAAAACATACTTGACCGTTAAACTCTTCTACAGAGGCGTATATCCACGGAGTATTGATACTTTTGGCATAGGTGTCTATATCTTCACGTGTCTGTAGATTATCAGTTGCATCCAATATAAGGTCATAATCATTTTCAAGCTCTTTAAACTTCTCAAAATTCATATTAAAAGCATTTGCCTTGACAAAAGGGTTTTTTGCCCTCATCATCTCTACTGTCACCTCAGCTTTTAGCCGACCCTCATCTTTTATCATAAAGGCTACTTGCCTATGGATATTGTGCAGACCAACGGTATCAAAATCTACTATATCAACTCTCCCAATACCTGATGTTCCTAATGCCAAAGCCAAACTACAGCCCAATCCACCTGAACCGATAATGGCTATTTTTTTATCTTCTAAAGAGGATTGAACCTCTTCTCCCCAAAGTTGAATCTGTCGGTTAAAATAATCTTCTCTTTTTATCATAATGAAATTTTAGCGTAAAAAATATAATATAGGAGCATCAAAATAAACAATAAGATTATTAAATAATAATTATAACTTATCTATGAATATATTGTTTAATAAATATTTCAGTCACTTTTGGTAGCTTTTTCAGTTGGAATAATCATAAACCATGCTTTTAATTTGTTTAATTCATTTAATCTCTGTTACTATAAATAATAATTCTAATAATTTAAGGAGAAAAAATGCTTAAAAATATTTTAAGTGCTATAGGTGCAATTGTAATAGTTGCTTTGATTTACATGATGGTTTCATTTGGAGGTAAAGTGTCTAGCCTACACCCTGATGCAATGGGTCACTACATGAATATGTTTGAAAAAGTTCTTGAGACTGGTAACAGTGCTGAAGCGATGGTTAGAAAAGTCAAAATCAATGATGATGTATCAACTGAAGATGCGATTGAGAGTATGAAAGCCATTGCTGAAGAGAATAACTTCTTGGTAGTTGGTGATGCTAAAATGTCAATCAAAAGCAGTATCAAAGCTCCTGATGGAAAAAGATATATCAGAATTTTATCATTCTGTGCTCCTGCAATTGCAGAAAAGTTTATCGGTTTCTCAGAAGCATTTGGTGCATTTATGCCTTGTAGAATTCTAATCGTTGAAGATGATGAAGGTAATAGATGGTTATACACAATGGCAATGGAGCTTATGCTTTATGGAGGACATCCACTTCCTGATGATATGCTAGAGATGGCTGAAAGTGTTCGTGGTCTTATGTATGGTATGATGGACGCAGCAGCTACTGATGGTGATTACGAAGCACCGTAAAAGTTGTTAATTAATTTATAAAGACCATGTTTTAAAACATGGTCTTCTATATCTATTTTTTATTCGGAGCATAAAACTCTGGTTTAAATCCTTCTTTAAAAAGTTTCATAATTCCACCTTTTAAATTGACTACATGATAGTTAAGTTTTTTCCCTAAGAAATTAGAAATCATTCCTGTTCTACTGCCTGTTCTACAGATAAGTGCAAATTTTTCATCTTTGTCAACTACAGTATTTAACTTCTCTAAAAAAGCGTCTATATTATAATTTCCTCTCTCATCAAAAAAAGTTATCGTGTATGCACCTCTAACAATGCCTGTCTCTATCCACTCACCTTGTGTTCTTATATCTATAATTTTTAATTTTGTATTGTTGATAAATGCTGGTGTCACTTCTATATTTGTCACTTCTGCTGATAAGCTTGTTGCCAAAATAAAAGCTCCTAGCACTGTTTTTTTGAGAATTTTCATTCTAATATCCTTATAAAATAATATGCACTCTAACTTTAACACATAATCGTGAATGATTTGTAAATAAAAAATAAGAGCTAGGAACCGATAGTTTTAGCCTCGTTTTATTGGGGACTAAATTTTCCGATTCCGAAGATTTTTACCAGATATCTAATGTAAAAAGTGTCTAACTGTAGTAAAGTAGAGTGAAATTCCATGCTCGTTCGCAGCCTCAATAACTTCATCATCACGAATACTTCCCCCTGGTTCGATTATCGCTTTGACTCCTGCCTTTGCTGCTGCGTCTATACTATCTCTAAATGGGAAAAACGCTTCACTTGCCATCACAGCACCACTTACATCAATATCCATCTCTTTTGCTTTTTTCAAGGCACATTGAGCCGCATCCACACGACTAGTCATCCCCATACCCACAGCGACCATTGCTGAGTTTTTAACATAAACGACACAGTTTGATTTTGTTAATCCTGCTACTTTCCAAGCAATTTCTAGGTCTTTCATCTCCTGCTTGGTAGCTGTCAGTTTAGATTTTTTATGGGCGTTATGCACTTCGTTGTCACAGATACAGTCAGAATTTTGGTAAACAAATCCACCATCTATATGTTTAAAATCATGGCTATCTTTACTCATTACAAGCTTTTTTTTACCCTGTGCAAAGAGTTTAAGACGTTTTTTCTTAGCAAATACCTCCAATGCTTCATTGGTAAAGTCTCCTGCCATCACTACCTCTAAAAATATCTCATTCATCTTTTGTGCAAGTACTTTATCTACTACACCATTAACCGCAACCACACCACCAAAGGCAGAGATAGGGTCACATCTAAGTGCTTCTGTATAGGACTCTAGTAGCGTACCTTTTAGAGCAAATCCACAAGGATTACCATGCTTTACAATACAGACAGCATTCTCATCTTTAAAGCTTGAAGCGATTTTCACGGCATTATTTACATCATTAATATTATTAAAAGAGGCTTCACCTTTTAATTGCTTAAAGTTATTAGTAAAATGATTGTCAAACTCATACAATGCACCTTGTTGATGTGGGTTCTCTCCATAACGTGTCTGAAATGATTTTTTACCTGTAATAAACTTATACGCTCCAAAACCATTATTAAATCGACCATTCATATAGTTTGCAATCATTGCATCATACGAAGCTGTATGCTCAAATGCTTTTATCATTAAGTCTCTTCTAAAATCTAAACTATCAGATTTATTTTTAAGTGCATCAATAATAGACCCATAATCAGAAGCATCAGTTACAATAACTACATCATTAAAATTTTTAGCCGCACTTCTAACCATAGTAGGACCACCAATATCTATATTTTCAATAATTTCATCAAAATCTTCAGTTCGTTCAATTGTCTCTTTAAAAGGATATAGATTCACACAGACCAAATCAATCCCCTCAACCCCTAACTCTTTGGCTTGTGCCACGTGTTCCTTCTCCCCACGCTTGTGCAAAATCCCACCATGCACAAAAGGGTTAAGTGTCTTCACGCGCCCTTCAAAGCACTCAGGAAATTTAGTCACTTCATCAATCTCAATAACCTTGACACCTGCTTCATTTAGTTTTTTATAAGTCCCACCTGTTGAGATAATCTCCCAACCCATCTTCTCTAATCCTTGTGCAAACTCTACAATGCCACTCTTGTCACTAACGCTTAGTAATGCTCTCATTATCACCCTTGAAATTTTTTTGGAATTATAGCAAAAGTGTGGTTAAGTGTCTCAATTATATTATTGGTGCTATACTTTTAGGGACAAACATAATACCAACTCTCATCGGATATCAATCAATATCAGTGAAGTATGCTCAAAGCCCTTATACTTTAAGTTTTCACTAAGTCAATAGAATATAAAATTAATTAATATATTTGAAGGCTGGTTATGAAAAAAATATTACTGATTTTATTTGCGTTAATACTCATTCTAATACTTACATACATCACTTTTCTCAACACCTCTACAACCATTCAAAATGATTTAATATCAAAAGCTAAAATGATTTTAAAAGATAATAATATAACAGATATTGGTGTAGAGATAGAAGGAGAAGGATTAAATATTAAAAGGGTTTTAATTTTAACGGGAAGTGTATCCACTTATAAAAAAAAGGTTCAGTTGGAGATTCTTACTCAAAACATTGAGGGAGTTACTGCAATTAAAAATCGAATTACTATAGCTCCTATAGTGAAACCTATGCAAAATTTTTTGGAATCGGTAATTGTAATTCCAAAAAATGTGAAGTTAAAAAAGCCATCGTCTTTTATCAAACCCACTTTAAGACCTACTTTTGTACCCGAACCTGTTTATACACCTACGTTGGTTGTTGAAAAAGTTCAAAAAATAGGTTTAGAGAATCAAACGCCTAAAGAGATTAAAGATATAAAAAAGGTTGAGGTATCTACTCCTACGCCAACAATAACATCATCAACAGAATCTATTGCTGATACAAGTAAAAGTAAAATTAATATACCAATGGTAGTTAGTGTTCCTAAAGTTATTAAAAGTAACATTAGTGTTCCTGTGGCTGTTAAAGCTGTGTTAGCCCCTGTAGCTATTGAGGCTGTTAAAGCGGTTGAACTTAAAACTAAAGGAGTCGAAAAATGAATTATTTATTAACAGAAATTTTAGTATATTTATTGATATCAGGTCTAATTGGCGTTGTAGTTGGTTGGACAATAAGAGGTGTCTTGAAAAAAGATGGATTAAAAAAAGAGAATAATTTAGAGAATAAAGAGGAGCAGACACCACCTATCGAGCATGTATATGAGAGTGAGAAAGCAACTCTAAAAACAAAAGTTCCTAGTCTATTAACAGCACCTAGAGATGGAAAAAAAGATAACCTCTCGATTCTTAAGGGAATTGGTCCTGTGGTAGAGGAGAAGCTTAACAAATTAGGAATCTATCATCTCGACCAAATTTCCTCATGGAATGCAGAGGAACAGGCGTGGATAGATGAGCAGATACTATTTCCAAGAAAAGTTGAACGAGAAGAGTGGGTTAGACAGGCAAAAGAGCTTTCTAAATCATAGCTATTAGGTTTAAAATAGGGAATACATTTACAATCCATAAACCTTTTTAGTGTAAAGTGTTATATATCGTTTAAGGATTTAACCCTATGAAAAAAATATTATATTTTCTCCTCCTCTTTACACTCTTTACCCATGCCCAGTCCTATCAAGAGCAGTGGCAACAGATAATAGAGCTAGAGAGGAAGAATCTTCCCAAAAGTGCATTAAAAGTTACCAAGAGTATATATCAAAAGGCAGTATTAGAAGCCAATGAAAATGAGCTAATTAAAGCACTGCTCTACAGAGAAAAGTATCATATTGAACTAGAAGAAGATGGATATGTTAAGAGTATAAAAAATATTGAAAATGAACTAACCAAAGCCCATAAAACAACTACCAAACTTATTTTAAAATCACTACTCGCAGAGATGTATACCAACTATTTGGATAACAATAGTTATCGAATAGAAAAGAGAACTACCATCAAGGATAATGACAGTAGTGATATCCTAACATGGGACATGGATAAACTTGCTCAAACAGCATCTAGGCTCTACTGTGAGTCGGTGCATGATGAGGCAAAAGAGATAAAGATAGAGAAGTATAAAGTGCTACTCCATAAAGGGAATAACAGTGAGGGGTTACATCCCACTCTCTATGACTTTCTAGCCTTTAGAGCGTTGAGATATTTTAAAAATGAACGCTACTATCTTACCCAGCCCAAAGAAAATTTTTATATCGACCAAGTTGAAGCGTTTGGGAATTTTGATACCTTTATATCGTATCAGTTTCAGAGCAAAAATAAAAACTCATTTAAATATCAAGCATTGCGTATCTATCAAAGATTACTTAAATTTCATAAAGAGAAAAAAGATACCAAAGCCCTACATTATATCGACTTAGAGCGACTTCAATTTGTCTATCAAAACTTTATAGGAACGGACAGAGATAAACTCTATCTACAGACACTCAAATATCTACAATCAAAATATACCAACCGTGAGGCACTCTACTACCTTGCTCAATACTACTTTAAAAATAGAAACTATAAACAGGCAATATCCTATGCCAACCAAGGGATAAAAAGTACCAATAAGGTTCTAATTTCACGTTGTCAAACTATTAAAAATAGAATTGAGACTCAAACACTACGCTTAGAGGTAGAGTCGGTCAATCTCCCCAATGAGAATATCTTAGCGAAACTCAGCCATAAAAATTTAGATAGGGTTTATATCAAAACCATCAAGTTAACAGCAGATGAGGTTGAGGCATTTCAAAGTTTAGATATAGAGCATCAAAGGGATTATATTGGAAAATTTTCTGCAATTAATGAGTTTAATCTAACCCTTCCCTCTTCAGATGATTATAAAGAGCATGGAACAGAGATAAATCTGGGTTATTACGGTGTAGGCTCTTACCTCTTTGTTATTTCCAAAGATGAAGCATTCGAAGATAACCCTCTCTATAGCTTATCCACGCTCTCAAATATCGCCTATTTAAAAAGAGACAATCTCTTTGCTATGGTAGACAGAAAGAGTGGTAAAGCACTCCAAGGGGTTGAGGCGAAGTTTTATATCCGACACTATGACCGTCAAACCCAAAAGCAGATTAAGAAGTTTATCTCCAAGAGCATAAGTGATAAAAATGGGTTTATAGAGACTCCTAAAAATCAAGAAAGCTATATTGTCAGTTTTAGCAAAGGGGATGATAAACTACAGTTTAACCACCGCTACTATAATGGGTACAGAGATAAGGATAGGAAGAGAAGTCATAAGTATGTTCACTTTTTTACCGATAGATCCATCTATCGTCCTGCCCAACCTATCTATTTTAAGGGGTTGGCTGTCGAGATAGAATCCTATAAAAAAGCTAAAATTTTGGTCAATAAGCGTGTTAAGGTGACATTTTACAATACCCACCATCAAAAATTAGAGAGCCAAATTTTTAAAACCGATGAGTATGGAACATTTACTGGAACATTTACTGCTCCTAAAAATACACTTTTGGGTCAGATGAGCATTGCGTCCGATATGGGTGGAGAGATAGCAATCCATGTAGAGGAGTACAAACGTCCTAAATTTGAGGTGATATTTAAGTCCCTTGGTAAAAGCTACCGACTAGGAGAGACGATTACCCTAAAAGGAGAAGCAAAATCCTATAGTGGGTATGGATTAGATGGGGCAAAAGTGAAATATAGTGTCTACAGAAAAGCTACTTTTCCATGGTACTCTTGGTGGCAACCCAGACCCAATAGCTCAAATATACAGATAGCACATGGAGAGGTCAAGAGTGATGGAGAGGGAGGGTTTGAGATACAATTTGATGCAATAAATGATAAATCCATAGATGCAAAAGATAAGCCAGAGTTTCAATATGAGGTCTTTGTAGATATTACCGATAAAACAGGAGAGACCCAATCTCATAGCAAAGTTATCAATATAGGCTATGTGGCTATTAGTGCCAAGATGGTTATTGACCCTGAACTCAATATTAATAGCCCCAAAGAGTTAAAGCTTGAAACCAGCAACCTAGATGGAGAGTTCCAACCCCTCCAAGGTAAGATAGTAATAGAGAAAATTCAATCTAATGGCAAAATTTATAGAAAAAGATACTGGTCAAAAGCAGACAAACAGCTCTATGATAAGGCTCAATTTGAGAAATTATTTGAACACTATAAATATCAACAAGTAGGGAAAAAAGAGAAATCTAAAAATATGGTCGTACAGACCCTGCTATTTGATACGAAAAAAACCAAAATAGTGACTCTGGAAAACTTGGAGCAAGGGGAGTATATTTTAACTCTACATACCAAAGATAGATATGGAACAAAAGTACAAAAGAGTACTAAACTCACCATTTATGATACCTCTGCCCCTACCCCTCCATTGCTTACCCACCTTTGGTCTAAAACAGACAAGCCCTCCTATCAAGTTGGTTCAACTGCCACACTCTATCTCAAAAGCTCCACTCGCAATAGCTTTGTACTGCTTAATATAGAGCAACAAAACAGACTTATTGTAGAGAAGTGGATAAATTTAAACGATATGCACAGGGAGCTAATAGATATTACCAAAAAGAGCAGAGGGGGTATCATTTGTCATGTGGTGAGCATTAAAAACAATCGTGTTATCTCTCAACAGCAATATATCAAAGTACCTTGGGAGAAAAAACTAAAGGTAGAGTTTATTACCTTTAGAGACAGATTAAAACCAAATAGCCAAGAGGAGTGGAGACTCAAAATATCAGGAGAGAACAGAGAGACTCTTCTTGCAGAGATGGTCGCCACTATGTATGATGCCTCACTTGATAATATTTATGGTTCTAACTTTCACAAACCCTCTTTTAATATCAACTATGGAGGCAACCGTTACAACTGGTGGAGAGCTGAATATTTTGCCTCACAAACAAGTTATGCTGATTGGATGAATACGACTAGAAATATTCAGCGAAGTTTTTATCAAATGAATTGGTTTGGCTTACATTACGGAAATAATAGATTAGAGTTTAATGGCTATGATATGCCAATGCCTGTAGTAGAGGAGATGATGGTAGCCTCTCCTGCTCCAATGTTGCGAAGAGTGTATAGAGAGAAAAAAGATAAAATTATGGGATTATATAAAGTTTCAGGAGACATAGCCGATACCCCGTTATATAGTAATAATGATGTTCAGACCGATAAAAATGGTGATAAAATCATAAAAAATAAAAATATTTATCTCCGAACCAATCTCAAAGAGACCATGTTTTTTAAACCCAAACTTCAAACCGATAGTGAGGGAAATATTATTATAAACTTTAAAACCAATGATGCCTTGACTCGTTGGAACTTCTTGGCATTTGTCCACACCAAAGAGTTGGAGATGGCATTCGTTAAAAAAGAGATAGTCACCCAAAAAGAGCTGATGGTCGTTACTAATTTACCCCGTTTTTTTAGAGAAAAAGATACCATAGAACTAAGTGCAAAAGTTGTCAATATGACTAGCAGAGAGTTAAATGGTAACTGTGAGCTAAAGCTTGTCAATCCTATCAATCAACAGCCTATCTATCCTGACCAAAACTTCTCAAAACCATTTAGTATCAAAAAAGGGGCTTCTAGTGTAGTTAAATTTACCATTAGAATACCTGATGTAGAGAGCGTTCCTGCTATTGAACACACCATTATCGCCAAGACAAGTAGCCATAGTGACGCAGAACAGGTGATTAAGCCTATTTTGTCCAACCGTATGTTTGTAACGGAAAGTAAAGACCTCTCTATTAAAGGAAATCAGGAGAGAACCTTCACCCTGACATCGCTCAAAGAGAACAACTCAAGCACACTCAAAAATCACAAACTCACACTAGAATTCACCTCAAATCCTGTGTGGTATGCGGTACGTTCTCTACCCTATCTTATGGAGTACCCTTATGAGTGTAGTGAGCAACTCTTTAGCCGATACTACGCCAATTCTATTGCCTCTAAAATAGCCAACAGCTCTCCCAAAATTAAAAAAATATTTCAAAGCTGGAAGAGTAAGAAAGAGCTGAAATCTGCTCTTTCCACTAACCAAGAGTTAAAATCAATCATCCTAGAGGAGACCCCTTGGCTACTAAATGCCAACAGCGAAGAGAAGCAACAAGAAAACATGGGCTTACTCTTTGACTTAGTAAGATTAGGAGAGGAGCAAGAGAGTACCTATAAGAAGCTTATCAAACGACAATCCCAAAATCAGGATGGTGGTTGGTCATGGTTTGATGGAGGTCGGTCAGACTGGTATATCACGCAGTATATTGTAGAGGGATTTGGAAAGCTTAAAAAATTGGGCATCGACAAAACCCACACCAAAGCGATGGAAGAGGCAATAGCTTTTATGGATAAAAAACTATTAGAACGTTATGAAAATCTACAAAAAAATGTGGAACAGAACTTAACAAAAGTAGAAGATGACCATCTGAGCAGTATTCTTATCCACTATCTCTATACCAGAAGTTTTTATAATCTTAAAATGAACAAAAAAATTAAAGAGGCTCATGACTACTACCTCAAGCAAACCAAAAAATACTGGATAACCAAAGGGCTATATGAGCAGGGTCTTATCGCCTTGACACTACAGACACAAGGGTCAAAAAAAGAGGCAAAAGATATTGTCAAATCACTCAAAGAGAGAGCCTTGGTAGACAGTGAGAGAGGAATGTATTTCAAATATCAAAATGGCTTTCATTGGAATGAGGTTCCAATTGAGACCCACGCATTGATGATAGAGATGTTTAATACTATTACCCATGATAAAAAGTCTGTGGAACAGCTTAAAATATGGCTACTTAAAAACAAGCAGACCACCCATTGGAAAACCACCAAAGCTACTGCTAGTGCCATCTATGCTCTGATTTATAATGGTAAATGGATAAACAACAACAAGCCTGTTGGTATCTATTTTGATTCCAATATTAGCTACCAACCAACAATAGAAAAAGCCCAAGCATTAGCCCAAAAAGGGATAGGATATTTCAAAGCCTCCTTTAATAAGTTTGACAGTTCAATGGCAACCATTACCATAAAAAATCCAAACAGCAATATCGCATGGGGTGGTCTCTATTGGCAATATTTTGAAGAGTTAGAGAAGATAAAAAGCTTCAAAGAGACCCCACTAACCATAGATAAAAAACTATTTTTGGTCAAACAGGGAAAAATAGGAGAGGAGCTTATTGCAGTAGAGAAACTCCCTCTTAAAATAGGTGACAAGATAAAAGTACACATTGAGATACGTGTAGACAAAGACATGGAGTATATCATGCTAAAAGATGCCAGAGCTTCAGCTTTTGAGCCTACGAATGTAATTAGTCAATACAAATGGCAAGATGGCTTGGGTTATTATGAGTCCACCAAAGACAATGCTACTTACTTCTTTATCGACTACCTCAAACGTGGAACATATATTTTTGAGTATCCTTTAGTTGTTACCCATAAAGGGGATTTTTCTAATGGGATTACAACCATTGAGAGTATGTATGCTCCCGAGTTTAAAAGCCATAGCACAGGAGGTAGGATTTTGGTGAAATAGGTGAGTTTAATCATCTTCTATCCCGTTACCATCATTTCCTTGGGGTTAGCAACAGTTAAGGAATACAAATTAAATAACTACCAAATTTCAAAGGCAACTAAACAAATATCTTTAACTCTAGTTTTCCTTGAATTACGGGGAGTAGTCCTGCGTCAAACTATAGCTAAATCTATTCGTTTATTTACCTATGAAAATCGGCACTTATTTAATTTGCATTCCTAATCAATAACTTATCTATTATGGCTCATATAGTTTATAATTGCAATAGCAATTGCAAATCCCCCATCATGCGCAATAGATAGAGAGGTTTCTGAAATATTATGAAGAGTTTGTGCTTGTGGTGTTAATTTGAAATGTGGAGCCCCTTTTTTATCTTTATAAATTTGGATATCATGAAAACATAGTTCAGCTCCAATACCACACCCTAAAGCTTTGGATATTGCCTCCTTAGCAGCCCAATATCCTGCAACACTTTCGGTACGTTTGGCAGTTTTCTGCTCTTCATCGGAGAGAAATCTGTCTAAAAACTTTTTTCCAAATTTATTGATGGATTTTTCTATTCGGTTGATAACAATAATATCTGTTCCTATTTTCATGCTTCCTCTTTTCATAAAGAAAGTTTATCAGATTTTTAGATAAAATATAGTAAAAAAGTAAAAAGAATATTTATGATAGAGAATATATTTGCATTTATAGGTAGACCATTTGTTAATTTTATGGTGAAGATGGATAAGTTTGGCACATTTATTATGTTTCAGTTATCTCTTCTTCCTTTAATATTTAAACGACCTTGGCGTATTAAACAGATTTTTGAACAGATGGAAATAATTGGAATAGGGACATTTGGTGTTGTCTTTTTAGTGGCACTCTTTACAGGTTTGGTTCAAGCTGTACAGCTCTATCAAGGATTCTCTAAATTTGGAGCAGAAAACTTTATGGGATTTACTATTTTTATTTCAACTGTTCGAGAACTAGCTCCCATCTTTGCTGCATTAATGCTGATTTCACGCTCTATCTCCTCTATGGCAGCGGAGTTAGGAACCATGCGAGTAACTGAACAGATTGATGCGATTGAGACCTTGGCAGTTGATTCCAAAAAATATCTTTTAATTCCTCGCATTATCGCAACCACTTTCGCACTGCCTCTTTTGGTTATTGCCTTTGACTTTATCACCAATATTAGTGCTTTTCTTATGGCATACTTAGCACTGGATATGAACCCTGTCGTTTATGTTGAAACTATTAAACAGTTTATCTCTTTTTCTGACATAGGCACAGGACTGATTAAAGGACTGGTTTATGGTTATTTGGTAGGTAGTATAGGGGCGTATGTAGGATATCATACCACAGGTGGAGCCAAAGGGGTTGGGGTCTCTACCACCAACGCGGTGGTATTGGCTTCGGTGACTATTTTTATTGCAAACTTTTTCTTATCACAAATCTATTTGGTCTTAAATTGGTAGGATTTATCGAAATCGCGAACGCTCTCCACCAAATTTAAATGTCCCCACAACACCTAGGCTATTTCCACTGGCTGTTTGGGTGTGGTCTCTTTTTCTTTCATACTCAATAAACGTAGCACGAATACCAATAGAGAAGGTGTTAGCAATCTCATACTGTATCTGTCCGACCAGACCCAATGCATTTTCAAATTTGTAATCTATGATATCATTATCAAATCTTCCATCAAGCTCTGGTGAGATATGATAGGTCAATCCCCCTCCAAATTTCCAATTTTGCACTTTTAGAAATCCCAATGCCGTAAGGGGGACAACACTCCATGATATATCACCGTTGTAGGCATCATCCTCTTTGAATTTGTACCCAATTAGAAGTTGATTTTCAAAATTTGGAGCAATTTTGAGTGCCATACCCGCCTCTATACTAAAACCGTCTCCTGCATCAATATGAACGTCACTTGATAAATCATGCTCTATGGTGACTAACTCATCCCCACCAGACTCAAAAGCAAATCCAATAAGTGGCTTAATTCCTGAAGCGTGTGTTAATGAGAGTGACCCCAATAGTAGAGCTGTAAAAATTTTTTGCATTGCGTAACTCCTTGATTTTGATACGTTTATAAGCTATTATACCCAAAAATTTGTGTAAAAATTGTGATAATATGTGATTACATCCACTCCACTACCTTGGATACTTCATTGGCAACAAAACATTTTATCCCTGTCTTCTCACTAGGTTTAGAGGGGACAACTGCCTTGGTAAATCCTTGCATCTCTATCTCTTTTAGTCTTTGATTGAGGGCTGATACCTCTCGTATTTCACCTGTTAGACTCACCTCTCCCAAAAAGAGCGTCTCTGCACTAAGCTCTCGGTCACGGTATGAGCTTAATATCGCGGCGATAATTGCCAAGTCGGCAGGGGGTTCACTAAGTTTTATCCCCCCTGAAATATTGATATAGACATCATATGTTCCCAAAGGTAAATCAAGCTTTTTCTCCAAAAGTGCCAAGAGCATATTGAGACGGTTATTATCAAATCCTGTAGAGCTTCGTTTAGGATGACCATATGATTCACTCACAAGGGCTTGTATCTCGATAATAATAGGACGACTCCCCTCCATCATCACCGTGAGGGCTGAACCCGAGGCGAGTTTTGTTTTGTTAAAAAACTTCCCTGCCATACTTTGGGCATCAAGAAGCCCCTTTTTTGACATCTCAAATATCCCTACCTCATTGGTACTTCCAAAACGGTTTTTAAACCCACGAAGCAGTCGCAGTTCAGTGTTGGGGTCACCCTCAAAATAGAGTACCGTATCTACCATGTGCTCCAGTACCCTAGGCCCTGCAATTGAGCCATCTTTGGTGATATGCCCGATGATAAAGATAGGAATATCTAAGCTTTTAGCGATACGCATTAGCTCAAAAGTAATGGTACGCACTTGGGTGACAGAACCTGGGGAGGAGGGGGTCTCTTCTGAATATAAGGTTTGAATAGAGTCGATAACAATAAAATTATATTTTTTACTATTAATCTCACCTATAATAGTCTGTAGGTTTATTTCTGCCAAAAGATATAGCTCTTTGTAGTTGGCATCAAGTCTATCAGCACGAAGTTTTATCTGTCCTGTTGACTCTTCTCCTGAGACATAGAGTACATTTTGATTCTGTTGGGCTAAATTTCCTGCAATCTTAAGAAGTAGGGTAGATTTTCCAATCCCTGGACTTCCACCAATTAGTGTCAATGAGCCAGGAACGATTCCTCCACCCAACACCAAATCAAGCTCTTTACTTCCTGAACTAAAACGCTCTATATTCTCTTGGGTTACTTCGGTAATCGGTATCGCTTTTGATTTAATAGGTGAGGAGGAGCTTTTTTGAGTCTCTTTAACAAACTTTATCTGCTCTGTTGTGAGTTCTATCATGGTATCCCATTGATTACAGCCTGTACATTTTCCAAGCCATCGTGGACTCTGAAATCCACATGCTTGACACTCAAATAGGGTTTTTTTCTTTGCCATTATTTTCCAACTTTTGATTTTATCAAATTATAGCGAAAAACCACCTCCTTTAGGTGGTGGATGAAAGTGGTAGATTTTAAGAAAAAACTTTAATAACAAAATTAAACATTCTATAATTCTTTTTTCGCTACAATAACCCTATGTGAGGTACAGCATACCTACGAAAACCAAGTAGTCGCAGTCTTCACAAAAAACTTAGTCTAGGCAGGTCATGTCGGACTATAAAAGCTTCCTCAATATCCTAACATTAGTTGGGAGTTCGGAAGAATCCACCTTCTTTAGGGGGTGGAGTTGTCAATCCATATGATAGTATAAAATTAAAGAAAAGTTAAAAAATATTTCAAATTATCATTTTTTTTGGCTTTTCATGTCATGAAATAAATAGATTATCACTATCATACGCATATTTATAAAAGAACTGATAG
>JALTGP010000309.1 GCA_027076905.1 Campylobacteraceae bacterium
ATACAAAGTCAGGATTCATAAATTTTGCATGATTAAAAATCTGCTCATCTGAAATTCGGTTATAGGCTCTTAGTGCAGCCCCTCTTTTTGCAGAACCATACAGTGCAAAAGCTTGAACTTCTTTACCTGTCGTTGCTACAACATCTCCTAAACCTTTAGCACCAGATACGGCACCCTGACCAGCTCGGCTATGCCATCTAATTTCTGTCATGACTTCTCCTATTATTTAATCTGTTAATGAGGTATTGTAATCTCACCTCTCTTAAAAGGTGTTCATACCTTGTAAAAAAAATTACAATATTATTCGAGTGTATACTTTCTATCCACTATTTAGAATTTCTATCACTTTTTTTAATAATTTCTATGGCTTCTTTTACATTTTTACATATATTAGAAGCACATTCTTCCAATATTGGACGGGTGGCGTATCCAGAGGTAACAGCTATGGAGTGAATATTTGCACTCTTTGCTGATTCAATATCCATGCAGGTGTCACCAATCATCCAACATCTACTTCTATCATGTTCCATCTTTGCCAAAGCTTTTAAAATCGGCTCTTTGTGGGGTTTTGGGTGCTTCACGTGTTCTCTTCCAATAAGAACATCAAAATATTTTATCAAGTCCATATGTTCTAATAATATTTTTGAATACTCTCCTGTTTTGGTTGTCACCACACCAAGTGTAGCAAATCTACTCGCTTTCTCTATCGCCTCTCTTGCTCCCTCTAGGAGGGTTGTTTTTTCACACGAGATAATCCGATAGTGCATTTTATAAGCATGAACATGAGCATCAACCTGTGAAGATTTTACCCCTAGGGTCAAAAACATATTTTCCAACGTATGCCCAACCTCTTTTTTTATCATTTCATCTTTTGGTACATCTCCACCAAAAGTTTCAAATGCCACTCTAAATCCATCAAGAATAGCTTCGGTTGAATCAATGACTGTCCCGTCTAGGTCAAATAGTATTACTGGTTTCATGTTTAATTATACTCCTTATTGAACATCTCTTGATTTAGTAGACTTCTTGCAAAACTCTTTGGAATCGGAGACTTTAGTCCCGAACAAAACGAGGCTAAAGCCATCGGTTCCTAGTTTTGCAAGATGTCTAGTACCGTTCACGCTAAGGAATACAAATTAAATTTGGGTTTATTTAGCGTGAACGATACTAGTATTTAAACATATAGAGAGTTCACTTAAAAATTGTTATCGTATTTTGGTTGGTATTAAAAATATGTGATTATTTAGAAAAATTCTAACCTTAGGAATTGTAAAAGAACAAATCTACCCAAGTTACGCAGGATTTTTGTTTAGTTGCCTTTGAGATTTGAATGGTTTTTTATTTTAATATGGCTGAGAGGAAGGGATTCGAACCCTCGGTGAGTTGCCCCACACAGACGTTCCAGGTCTGCACCTTCGACCACTCGGACACCTCTCAAGCTACCTTTATTTTATCTCTATTTTTATAGAAATGATTTAAAGAGTAGAATTATAGCAAATTCTATTTAAAAATGGATAAATTTAAGCTATCTTTAGTTATTATTTCACTGCCTCTTACTAGCCCTATGCGACGGTTTTGGTAGACAACGGGTCAGGATGGGAACATAGCAGCCCACCTATCTTAACTGGGTGCCGTAGGTAACTGGTAGGGGGTACTTCCCTCTATTATAAATAGATAAATTCTTTTCTTTATATCAAATAATAAATTTATGTTAAATATGCTAAAATAGTATTAAATACGATGTAACAGGAAATCTATTATGAAAAAAACAGGTCAAATTCTCACTCTACTATTACTCCTCCCTCTTTCACTTTTTGCCTTAACAGATAAAGAGTTGACAACATCCATTAATCTCTCTGGAAAACAGAGAATGTTGACCCAAAA
>JALTGP010000310.1 GCA_027076905.1 Campylobacteraceae bacterium
GAACTTACAGTGTAGGATTTACAGATTTACCATCAGCTTATGTTATCTCTCCAAAAGATGAAACAACAGATACCTTGGATTCAGATGTTAACCCAACAACAGGGAAAACAGAAGATATTACTTTAGCAGTTGGAGAGAATAGACTCAATGTTGATATGGGAATCTATAATGATAAACTGGCAACATTGGGTGATACAGTTTGGTATGATGATAATAAAGATGGTATTCAAGATGCTACAGAAAAAGGTGTTAATGGAGTACAAGTAACTCTGTTTGATGCGTCAAATAATGTTGTCCAAAAAACAGTAACAGATGATAAAGGAACTTATTTATTTAGAGATGTAGTTCCTGCAACCTACAGTGTAGGATTTACAGATTTACCATCAGCTTATGTGATTTCACCAAAAGTGAATGATTCAACAGCAGATGCAACAGGAAAAACAGACCCTATTACTTTAGTAGTAGGTGAGAATAATCTTGGTGCCGATATGGGAATCTATAATGATAAGTTGGCAACATTAGGTGATACAGTATGGTATGATGATAATAAAGATGGTGTTCAAGATGCTACAGAAATAGGTGTAAATGGAGTTCAAGTAACACTTTATAATGCACAAGGTAACGTGGTTCAGACAACAGTAACAAATAATAAAGGAACTTACCTCTTTAGGGATGTTATTCCTGGAACTTATACCGTAGGATTTACAGATTTACCATCAGCTTATGTGATTTCACCAAAAATGAATGATTCAACAGCAGATGTAAGTACAGGAAAAACAGACTTAGTTACTTTAGCAGTTGGAGAGAATAGACTCAATGTTGATATGGGAATCTATAATGATAAACTGGCAACATTGGGTGATACCGTTTGGTATGATGATAATAAAGATGGTAAACAAGATGCAACTGAAAAAGGTGTAAATGGAGTAAAAGTAACTCTGTTTGATGCGTCAAACAATATTGTCCAAACAACCGTAACAGATGATAAAGGAACTTATTTATTTAGAGATGTAATTCCTGGAACTTACAGTGTAGGATTTACAGATTTACCATCAGCTTATGTGATTTCACCAAAAGTGAATGATTCTAAAGCAGATGCAACAGGAAAAACAGACCCTATTACTTTAGGAGTAGGTGAGAATAATCTTGGTGCCGATATGGGAATCTATAATGATAAACTGGCAACATTAGGTGATACAGTTTGGTATGATGATAATAAAGATGGAAAACAAGATGCTACTGAAAAAGGTGTTAATGGAGTAAAAGTAACTCTGTTTGATGCGTCAAACAATATTGTCCAAACAACCGTAACAGATGATAAAGGAACTTATTTATTTAGAGATGTAGTTCCTGGAACTTACAGTGTAGGATTTACAGATTTACCATCAGCTTATGTTATCTCTCCAAAAGATGAAACAACAGATACCTTGGATTCAGATGTTAACCCAACAACAGGGAAAACAGAAGATATTACTTTAGCTGTAGGTGAGAATAATTTAGATGCCGATATGGGAATCTATAATGATAAACTGGCAACATTGGGTGATACAGTTTGGTATGATGATAATAAAGATGGTGTTCAAGATGCTACAGAAATAGGTGTAAATGGAGTTCAAGTAACACTTTATAATGCACAAGGTAACGTGGTTCAGACAACAGTAACAAATAATAAAGGAACTTACCTCTTTAGGGATGTTATTCCTGGAACTTATACCGTAGGATTTACAGATTTACCATCAGCTTATGTTATTTCAGCAAAGCAGAATGATTCAACAGCAGACGTAAGTACAGGAAAAACAGACCCTATTACTTTAGCAGTTGGAGAGAATAGACTCAATGTTGATATGGGAATCTATAATGATAAACTGGCAACATTAGGTGA
>JALTGP010000311.1 GCA_027076905.1 Campylobacteraceae bacterium
ACTAATAAAAAAATCACCAAGATATCTACTCGCCATTGTAAAGAGAGGGCTTTTTTAATATCCTCTTTTTCTATGGTTACTTTCCCATCCCCAAAATAAGCCTTTTTCTTAATTTTTCCAAAATATACTGTATCTCCACCAAGTTTAACCCCAATGGCGAGTGCCATAGCAGAGATGGGATGACCCGCATTGGGACTATCGTGTTTTTGACCATAACTGTAAAAGTTGAGTAAAGCTTTTTTGCTTCCCATAAGTAGGGCAATAAGCAAAGCTGTGATTCGAGCAGGGATATAGTTGACCACATCGTCCAAAATAGCTGAGAATTTTCCAAATTCTTCATATCGCTCATTTCGGTAGCCAACCATAGAGTCTAGGGTGTTGATGGCTTTGTAGACAAATGCCCCCTCTAGTCCAAAGAGTAGGAGATAAAAGAGGGGGGCGATGACCCCATCGCTGAAATTTTCGGCATAGGTTTCAATAGAAGCTTTGTTAATATCACTGGGGCTTAACTCTTTGGTATCTCGACTGACTAGGTATTTGATGTGGTGTGGATTTTGAATAATATCTTTAACCGAATAATAAAGCATATGAGAAGCAAGAGTAGTAGAAGCCACAAACCCAAGTAAAAGCACCTGTAGGTAGGGTTGCCCCCAACCTGATAAAAGCCAAATAAGTAAAGAGATAACAACATAGGTAATAAGAATAAGGCTAAAAGTCAAAATAGACCCTCTAAAAACATCATCTCCATAAAAATGCTTCTCAAACCATTTGATATAATCCCCCATGAGAATCACTGGGTGTCGTATAAACGAAAACTCACCAAACATCTTGTCGATGAGATAGGAAATAAGAGATATTTCGATGCTAAATCCCCTCCATCACTTTAGCTTCAAAAAAGGTTATGTTCTCTCCTGAAAAACGAAAATTTAGCTCAATAGGACGACAGCATACTTCACAATCTTCGATATAATCGCTTGACTCTTCGTGAGCGTCTAATATCATTGATATTCTTTCCCAACAATAAGGGCAGGTAAAAAAATGCTCCATTATTTTTTCTCTTTTGATGAATTAGACTTTGTGAATAGGTCGGTAATCCAGTTGGTGACGCTACAACCATTGTAACAAGTTCCGTTTTTCTCACATCGTGTGCGTTGAATGTTATTGAGAAGCAGAAGTAAAAAGGCGATGGCGATAATGAGTTGTACTCCACCTGTGAGCCAGTTCTCTATCATAAGATTTTGGACGGCTAGTACTAGCATGACAAGCGTGATGATTAGACACATGATTGACCCTTTAGATTTTTGATTATTTTATTTATATCATGATTTTTAATAAATTTATATAAAACCATTAAAATTCTTTAATAAAACTAGACAATATCCATCATCCTATCTATCTGACTATCTTCTAATTGATCTTTTTGGGTTTGGATATTATTTGCTTCTATGGATGGTGTTTGTAGACGCTCTTCACTATTTTGATAGAGTTTTTTGTAGGCAATAAATACTATTGAAATAAGTAAGATAAGGGGAACTATTTTTTTCATAAATTTTCCTTTTTTACATTTTATTTTCTTGGTACGTTTCTCAACGCACCAAAAGAAAAGGCACTATATCACGAACAGTGACCCCCACCACAACATCCACCTGAAGAGGCTTTTTGTCTTGGGTGCATGGCAATACTAAAATTTTGACCATTTTCACTTAGCATAAACTCATGCGTTTGACAAAATTTTGTGTTCATGTGATTGACCATTAATTGTGCTTGAATCAGTGCATCATCTTTTGATTCAAACCCCATATTGTTATCATAAGAACTCTTTCTAAAACAGCCACACTCTTTATCTACATTAATTGTAAACATATTTAATCCTTCTTTATAAATTTTATGAATAATAACGTAGTTTTCTTAAAATAGGAGTAAATTACTCTTATTTATGAAAAAATGATTTTTTCTAAGGATAAGCATCTTAAATTTTAAGTAGAATAAAATTAATTTTTAAATTAAGGGTTGATATATGACAAAAGAAATAGAGAGTGTCTGTACCTATTGTGGTGTAGGATGTGACATTACGGGGATTATAAAAGATAATAAAATTACTAAAATCTATGCCCAAAAAGATGGGGTGGTTTCACAAGGTAAACTCTGTATCAAAGGGAAGTTTGGTTTTGATTTTGTGGACTCTGATGAGCGAATTCGTGAACCACGTATTCGTAGAACTTTTATGGATAAAAATCCAAAATTAAAAGAGCAGTTTGCTGATAAGCTAAAAGTATTTAATGATACTTTTTGGACATGCGATTTGGATACGGCGACGACTATTGCTTCATTAAAACTTCAAGAGATAAAAGATACTTTTGGGGGTGAGAGTTTTTGTGCCATTGGGGGAGCAAGAACCAACTGTGAAAGCTCCTATAGTTTTCAAAAGTTTTGTCGAGAGACGATGGAGTCTCCTCATGTGGATAACTGTGCTAGGGTCTGCCACTCACCATCACTAAAAGGGATGAAGACCACCATAGGAGAGGGGGCTGCGACCAATCCTTATGATGATATCTATGATACAGAGTTTATGATAGTTATTGGTTCAAACACTATGGAGGCTCATCCAATTGTCTCAAATCGTATTGTGGATGTGGCAAAAAAAGAGAACAATCTAGCCATTATAGATGTGCGTGAGACCAAGATGGTGAAGTATGCCAAACATAACTGTATTATCCCCTATGAATCAAATCTACTTATTTTAAACATGATGGCATATGTGATTATTGAAGAAGAGATTTATGATGAGCGTTTTATTGCCAATCGTACCAAAGGATTTGAAGCCTTTAAAGAGAGTATTTTAAATGACCCCTATGCCAATCCTGCCTTTTTTAAAAATATAGAGGGGTATGAGTATCTTTCTAAAATGATTCCAAATATCGCCCGTGAGTATGCGGTCAAAAAGTCAATGATATTTTGGGGACTAGGGATTACTGAACATCTTGATGGCTCTTACGCTGTTATGGCAATTACCCACTTGGCATTGATGACAGGAAATGTGGGGAAACGAGGTGCAGGACTTATGCCTCTTCGTGGTCAAAACAATGTACAAGGGGCGTGTGATATGGGTTGTCTTCCCTATTATTTGCCTGACTATAAAGATGCACCCAATGTAGGGCTAATGACACCTCAGCTGATTGATGGCATGGTCGATGGCAAGATAAAAGCACTGCTCAACATGGGTGAGGATATTACCCATATTCATCCAAATATTAACAAAATAGAAAAAGCGATTAAAAACTTAGAGTTTATTATGGTACAAGAGCTATTTATGACCGATATTGCACACCATGCTGATATTATTATCGGGGTGCGTTCTGCTTATGAAAAGACAGGAGTATATGTCAATGCCATGCGACGGCTTCATCTATCCCAACCATTAGTAGAGAGTGATTTGCCTGATGATTGGGAGGTGATTAAAGAGCTAACCAATAAGCTTGGTGGTGAATTTAAACATGAGACCAGTGAACAGGTATGGCAAGAGGTGACTGAAGTGGCACATCAACGTTTTTCAGGAGCTCAATATTATAGATTGGCTCGACATAGAAAACGTGGAATGCAGTGGCCTATCTATCACGAAGACACCCCCATTTTACACCTGCTTGATTTTAGAACCAAAGATGGGTTAGGAAAGTATGTCTATAAGCAGTATGAACCAAGAGGGATGATACAGGAGATTTTGGACAAAGAGTTTTATGCTGATGGGCTAGATGGATTTTATCTGACCACAGGGCGAACATTGGCACACTATAATAACTCAGCTCAAACCAAACATACCAAAAAACTTTTTAATAACCATAGTGAGGATACACTCTTAGCTTCGGTTGAAGATGAGGGGAAATTTGGAAACAGTGTTATCTTAAAAACAGAGTATGGAGAGACGTCGGTATTAAAAGTAAAATATACTGACAAAATAAAACCTCGTACACTTTTCATTACGTTTCACCATGCTAGATCACGTATCAATGCAATTTTTGGGGATGAGATGGATGAGTTGATTATGACAGCTCGATTTAAATCATTGAGAGTTTCGGTAGTTTCACAAGAAAAGAGTAATTATTAGGTCAAAGTCTATTGTTACTTATATACACATTACCTCTCATTAACTTAACATTTACTTTTTATTGTTCATCTATTTATCTCTGATTGCTATAATACGATTATGAAAGATAGGAAGTCATTAATTTTTCTCCTTTATTAATGATTTCTTAAATATGAGTTGAGGTTAATTGAATAGTTTTATTCTTTACCTCCTTTGTATTTACTCCCTTTGTAATAAAAAAACCTTAAACTCCTTCTTTCTTATTAGTTCTGACTTCACTTGGTCAGACCTATTTTTTAATTAATTTTTTTAGCTCATTTTTTTAACCCACAAGGACAATCACAATGCATAAATTAAAAACTTACATTAATAATTTTATACCTTTAGAAGATAATGATTGGATGGAGATGATGAAACTCTTTAAATCCTACTCCTATAAGAAAGGGGAGTTTATCTACGGCTCTTCTGATATACCTTCTGAGATTAATTTTATTGTATCAGGGGTGGTTCGCTCTTTCAAAATGGAAGAGGATGGCAGAGATTTCACATGGGCATTCTACTATCTCAATGATGAGGTGATGGAGCATCGTATGATTGCTGATGTCTGTGTGGTAGATTATGCTAGTTTTATCAGAGGTCGTTCTGCCGAACTGGCATTTGAGGTAATGGAGGATTGTAGCATTATGACCATCACAAAACAAGATTTATATCAACTTTATGAGAGTGATGAAAAATGGCAGATGTTTGCGACCAAGGTTGCCGAAGATGCCTACTGTGCCACGCGTGACAGAACTTTGACTCTGCTTACCAAGAGTGCCAAAGAGAGGCTAGAGATACTTGAAGCCTATTTCCCTGATATCTTCAAGCGTGTCTCTCAACAGCATATCTCCTCCTATCTTGGTATCACTAGACAATCTCTCAACAGGCTTAGACGGGAGAAGTCAGCCTCTTCTAATTGATAGATACGGTTCGTGCTTTTAATCCTATTTTTTTCTTAGAATCAAGTTTTATAATATATGTAACATTTTTTACATAAGATATTCTAATGGTATGCTATAATTTGATTACATTTTAACTAAATAAGGATATAAACATGAAAAAAATAATTTTTGGAACAATGACCCTCTTGGCTCTGGTAGCTTTTAGCACCAACTCTTATGCAGGTGAAGACCATAACTCTAGTGCCAAGTGTGGACAGGGTAAATGTAGTAGTGACAAACCAATGAAATGTGGTGCTGGAAAGTGTGGTGGAGGAAAATAGTAGTTAAGCCTTGAAATCAATTAAAAAATCAATTTAGTATTACTCCTCTTTGTGGGCATCTCTGCCCACACCCTTACGTAACCTAGGAATACAAATTAAATAACTACCAAATTTCAAAGGCAACTAAACAAATATCGTAACCACTCACCTACCCAACTAAAACAGGAACAAAAGCCTCTCCTGTAAAAACATTCTTCAACTCATCCAACACATTACACCCATTCTTTTTCACAGTAAAGATATACCCTTTAATCCGAGCAAATATTTTACCACCTGTTCTACTCATAAAAGTTCCTGATATTTTCTGTTTGACTTTTATTATTCTTAAATCTCTTTCAGCCATATTATTATCAAATAGAACTTGAAAATCAGTAATAAATCGGATGGTCTCAATGGCACTAACTTAAGCAAAACTAGACAATAAAAAGCTGTAAAGGAATACAAATTAAATAACTACCAAATTTCAAAGGGGGTTGTTTTGATTACTCGAAATACTAAG
>JALTGP010000312.1 GCA_027076905.1 Campylobacteraceae bacterium
GTAAGCCAATCATGTGTTGAAGTTAGCTGTATAAATCTATCACGACTACCATCTTTCCAAACCCAAAGTGAGCCATCTTTTTTAATAGCATAAAGAGTGTATCCCCCATGAACAATTTTGGCATCTTTAAACCCATCAGCTATCTTTTCACCTTTAAGATGATAAAGGTAAGTAGATTTTTTTGAAGAAGGAAAGCTCATCCCTCCCCAATCAAACTCCACTTTTCCAAATTGCCAAAAAGAGCCATCTTTTTTTAGTGCAATAGCTCCTTTACCTGTATCTCCTGCCCAGACCCAATCATGACTTTTTGAAAGCTCTTGTCTCTCTTGTAATACAGGGTTGAGTTCTGAATTTTTATCTTTTGCTAAAATTTTTGTACTTTGACAGGCTGAAATTATCATCAATAACACAATTAAAGTCATCTTTCTCATTTCAATCCTCTTTCTCTCATTATATCAATAGCTATACCCTTTGCCAAACTACGCATCAGTTTTTTATAAAGCTTATCTCTCTTCTCTTCTCTATAATATTTTCGTTGTGCATCTTTGTAGCTACGATTAGAAATTTCTGAGTTCTCTGTACTTATAATATATGAGGGTTCAGAGACAATTACCTTTCCATCTTTATTAAGCAACTGGTAGTTACATCTCATTTCTATAGATTTTACTATACGAAATTGGTCTACTTTAAATACTTTATCATAGGTTTTTTTTGTCTGTATGGGTGAAATAGAAGCTTTTATACTTAACTTATTTGAAGAGTTTGAGTTCAATCTAATATAAGTTCGTTCTTTCAACTCCTCTTTTAGATACTTCTTAAAATCCCACAAATAGGTACGAGTATGAACACTCACTCCTGTTAAACTTTCTAGTTTTAACTCTTTAATATCAGTTCTAACTCTTGTTATCTCTTTTTTAGGGCTAGAGCTATAAGAGTAGTGACTTTTACATCCTATTATAAAAAAAACAGGAAGAGTAAAAATCAAGATGTTTAATGTTATTTTTAATTTATTTCTCATAAATTACTCCTCTAAGTAATAACCATATCTATTAAATATAATATGTTTAGGGCTAATGACTTGTATTTTCTCGATTAAAATAAAATTTTAGTTCTTCATCAATAATAACTTCTAATCTATTCTCATCTATTACTTCTGCCTTAGCTCCCTTGTCAGAGCCATCTTCTTCATAAAGTATATAACTATTGTCTGATGCTTTTTTCCAACACTTTGTTCTCTCTTTTGTAGTGATTGTACAACTTTCATCCTCTTTAAACTCCATATCCATTATTGCTGTAGTCATCATGCTAATAACAAACTGTTCCATCTCATTGTTTGCATGAGCCTTAAATAGCTCTTCGGCTTTACTCTTATCTATTGTCCAAGCTCCTACTATAGAGCTTGAAAAAAGTAGTGAACTACTCATTAGTAGTGTTGTTATTAATTTATGTTTCATTTTTTATCCTTTATATTTAATTTGTATTATAATTACTAAAAACCTTCTGGAAAACACATTTGCATCTCTTTAGCATTTTTAGATTTTTCAACACAAGGTAAAATTTTAGTCTCAAACATTGAAATCTCTTTTAGCGTCTCTTTTTTTATTTTACTATTCCACTTTTCATATCTATCACTATTTCCATCAGGGTCACAATGGTTTGCATCTTTTGCACTATTTGCTTTTTCTAAACACTCTTTAATATTTTTCATATCTTTGGTCTCTTCCAAAAATTTCTTTTTTTGAATAGGGAATGTTGCATTTTGCATATACTCTCTTGCTATTTGCATCTGCTCTTTTGTGGGACGCTTTCCTTCAACTACTCCTGCTTTTTTATACGCTTCTTTCAAGAGTTTCATACCTTCATCTGCTTCTT
>JALTGP010000313.1:0-6988 GCA_027076905.1 Campylobacteraceae bacterium
CGTTTTTGAGAAAGAGGTAACAATTGTTATAACAGGGTCATTTGCAGCATATATAGAACTACTTATCAGTAGAACACCAAGTGCAGAAGCTATCCTTAAATTCATATTAAATTCCTTTACTAATATTATATAGTAAAGATAATATCAAAAATAAAGTTAAACTTAAACTATCTATTTAATATAAAATTTAATATTAAATAGATATATAAAAAATAATCACTATAAAAAATAGATATAAATAAATATATAAGATAAAATATTAAAAGATATTAATGGATATGACAATAACCCTACCCCTATAGTAGTCACACCCTATTCTACTACTCTATGCCCCACAAATTTAGAGTAGTTATCCAAAATCAGACCACCACGTCTAAATCCTAAACCACAACCCTCATAGGCAAAGAATAGACCTGCTTGGTAGCTTTCGCCATTTTTATCGGTTGGTAGCTCCACATACTCTTGAAATATAGATGGGAATTCACCATACTCTCCATCTCGCTCTTCTATGACTTTTTCATTCTCATCAACGATAATGGTGTTTGCACCCTCTCTACCGAAGATTTTTTTCTCTACTTGTGCTATCCCTTGGAGTGGCTCAAAGCTTGTCTCCAATAGAAGTGGATGATTTGGGTATAAGTCCCATAAAATCTTCATAAATGCTTTTGATTGGAACATCAAAGTGTAAGCAGGATTTAAAATTATCGCTTTTTGGTTCTCCATGATTTGAGTAAGAAGCATAGCCAAATCACTCTCTTCTATGCCAATATCTTCCCAAGGATAAAGTTTGAACCAATACTCATAGTTGACATCTTTATAGAATACACCATCTTCAGCCGAAAACTCTACATCTTCCATATAGGCAAACTCTGTTACAAATCCTGCATCTTTTGCCATACTTTGGAGAAGTTTTACGGTACTCTCCTCCTCTGCATTATCTTTGACTGATGAGAATAGTATTTTCCAACCATCATAGTGCTTATCAAAATCTTCAATATCATCTTCCATCATAATAAGACGCTTGAAGTTATCTTTTATCGCGTCATAGACATTGTTGAACTGGTGAGAATCTTCCATGTTGTTGGCTTTTAACATTGCCCACTGTAAAATAGAAGTTTCAAAAAGTGAAGTGGGGGTATCGGCGTTGAACTCAATAAGTTTTATTGGTTTTCCATCAATCCCACCTGCTAGGTCAAACCGTCCATATAGATGCCAGTGGATATCATTATCCCAAGACATTTTAACAGCATCTATTAGATTAAAAGGGATACCCAACTCGTGAAAAAGCTCATTTTCAATCACATACTCACCAGCCTCTGCAAACATCTCATAGAGTTCATTGGAAGCTTCGTAGTAGGCATCTGCCTCATCTGAACTTATCTCTACTATTTCACTAGCCACATAGGGGGTTTGGTCGGGGTCGGTATGCCAATAAAATCCTATCTCTTCGAGAAGTTTGTTATCGGGCAAGGTAATTGGTTGTAATTTCATAAATTAACCTCCAAAGCCTGATGAACGACGACTAGATCTGGTTGTTGATCTAGCAGGAGTTGATGGTTTTTTTGCAAAACCAGAACTTCTTGTACTGCTTCTTGTTGTACTTTTGTTAGCAGATGCACCAGGTCGGCTCATACCACCTGCTTTTCTACCACCAAAACTGCTCTTTGAACGCGAATAAGCTGATGGTGAACTGTAGCTTCTTCTTTGATTTTGTTGGTAATTTTGGTTGCTTGAAAGCTTGTTCATCAACGCTGCACCCAACATACCTGCTGCTGCACCTGCAAGAAGTGTTCCTGCTAGACCCATTCCACCACCACTTGATACCTCATCAGGATTTTTAGTCAAGTCTGAAGTACCAGCTTCTATTTTTTTCTCTTCATCTTTGATAAGATTATCAAGCTCTGCATCACTTAAAATTCTCTCTGTTCCATTAACATCTTGTAAAATTACACGTGTTTTTGTACTAGGAATTTCATCTAATATTTTATAACTGGTCTTATTATTATCAATAGACTCTTTGATAGTAATCGTTGCACCCTCTTTTTTAATAGTCTCAGCTACTGTTGGCTCTTTTGGATTCTCCTCTTTTGGAGCATCACCACACCCTGTTAAAGTTGCTATAACCAACGCACTCATACTACCTACAATTGTTACATTTGAAATTTTTTTTATATGTCTGTTCATCTAATTTTTCCTTCTATTTTTTATACTTTTTTGTATTATACTTTTTTACACTTAACCAAACTATGAGAGAAGCCTAAATTATCATAACACTCCTCTATCTCCAGTCCTGCTTTTCGAATATACGCAAACAAATCTTTGGTATTAAACATCTTGCTACATCCATTTGCCATTGCTGTAAAATAGGGGGAGGTGTTAGCGATACAATAAGTAGCTGTTTTATGCTGTTGTCTATCCAAAATAGGTTCAAGGATAAATATTTGTGAATACTTATCCATCGCCTCTGCCACACGACTTAAAATTTTAATAGCATCATCTTCACTAAAACAGTCCAAAAACTGACTCATCCAGATAATATCAAAACCTTTTGGAATGGAACTGTTATGGTCAAGTATATTAAGTGGATAAAACTTCACTCTATCTTCTAAATTATTCTTTTTGATATTTTCTGTTGCCATCTCTATCTGCTCAGGTAAATCTAAAATTGTCAAATTTATATCATCCACATATGAGGCACAATGTATAGAGAATTTTCCTGTATTCCCACCAATATCAAGGAGTGTTTTAGCTTCTGATTTTTTAATAATAGCAATCGCATCATCAAACGCAGAGTCAGAGTAAAAGTGGTCAAAATCAAACCACGCTTTTTTAGCATTATCAGGGAGTATGCTTAGATTAGGATAGATGGTATTCCACTCTCCAAAGACTTGAAGACCTACAGGTTGGAATTCTTTAATAGATTTGTCCAAATCATAAAGTCCATGATAGTTTACATGGTGGTTGTAGTCCATATTAATACGGGTCATTTTATCATTTTCTAAAAAATAACCTATTTTACTCAAATAGTATCGCTCATCTTCAACCAAAATAACCGAAGCACTCACAGCACTCTCTAACAGTACCTTTACGCCATATATAGAGACCTCTGATTGTTCAGAAATTTCCTCTAGGGTTAGCCCTTTTTTATAGTTTGAGAGGAGTTTAAGTATCCCAAACTCTCTCATGGTTCTTACCACCTGAAAAATCACAGGTGCAAAGGCTATTTTTTGTGCCTCTAATTGAGCTTCCAATGCTGATATTTTCTCTTTTTTCAAACGGGTAACTCCCTATTTATTTAACTAGAAAACTAACTATAAAGCCTCTGTTGCCACTCTAGCTATTCGAGCAGAAAACGATGATTTATCTTTTGGCTCTAAGCCTTCTGAAAGTTTAGCCGAGTCCAGTAAAATCCACGCCATATCTGAAAAAGTAGATTTATTTTCTAATTTATCAAGTTTTTGTATCATCGCATGGTCAGGATTAACCTCTAGGATAAGTGGAGTTTCTGGCATCTCTTGCCCCATTTGAGCAAACATATGTGCCATACCTGCCATTGGGTCACTGGCATCTTTTACCACACATGATGGGCTTGTTGTAAGTCTTGAAGTGGTCTTAACCTCTTTAACCTCATCACCAAGAACCTCTGCTAATCTATCGGTTAAAGACTTAAACTCTTTACTGATTACCTCTTTTTCCTCATCACTCTTAGAATCAGGTGCATCAATCGTAGTAATATCTTTAAAACTCCACTCTTTATACTGTCCAATAGAAGGAGCGACAATAGCATCAATCTCTTTATCAGCCATAATCAACACTTCAATATTGGCTTTTTTATACGCTTCAAGAAGTGGCGAGTTTCGTAAAACTTTCTCATCTTCACCTGCGATATAATAAATCTCTTTTTTCTCACTATCTCCACGGCTAACATAGTCAGCAAACGATACCATTCCCTCTTCTGTTGAAGATTTATACTTTACAATATCTAAAAGTAAATCTTTATTAGTATGGTCTTGGAAGATACCCTCTTTTATCACCTTATTGTACTGCTCTATAAAAGTCACAGCATCATCATCTTTGAGTTTTTTAATCGCTTGAAGAATCTTTTTAGTAGCATTTTGTTTGATATTTGCCAAAATTCTATTCTCTTGTAAAATCTCACGGCTAACATTCAATGGCAAATCTTCACTGTCGATAATACCTTTTACAAAACGCAGATAAGTAGGAAGTAACTCTTTATCATCATCTGTAATAAATACTCTTTTTACATAAAGTTTTACATGGCTCTGATAATCAGCACGGTACAAATCCATCGGTGCTGTTTTTGGAATATAGAACAGTGTTGTAAACTCTTGTCCACCCTCTACTTTATTGTGAAGATAGGTCAATGGCTCATCATCACCATGTGAAAGGGTTTTATAGAACTCTATATAATCCTCTTTTTTTAGTTCCGATTTGGAGAGTGTCCAAAGAGCAGTTGCTGCGTTAGCTTGTTCTGATTTTTTTACTTTAGTAGTAACAGCATCATCACCCTCACCTGTTGTCTCATCTTCGCTAAAGTGCATCATAATAGGATAGGCGATATGGTTAGAGTATTTTTTAATAACCTCTTGCACTTTCCACTTAGACAAAAACTCTTTTTCGTCCTCTTTTAACTTGATATAGATAACCGTACCATGTGCATCTTTGGTCACAGGCTTAATCTCAAACTCACCACTACCATCAGTGCTGAACATAAACGCTTGGTCTTCTCCTGCTTTTTTAGTAATAACATCAACGTTTTCAGAGACCATAAATACAGAGTAGAATCCAACCCCAAATTGACCAATGAGATTAGAGTCTTTTTTTGCATCACCTGTTAGGCTCTCAACAAATGACTTAGTACCCGATTTTGCAATCGTCCCTAAGTTGTTCATCAAATCCTCTTCATTCATACCTAGACCATTATCAGAAATGGTTAAAGAGTTATCCTCGTCATCTATTTTAACATTTATCTCTCCTATCCAACTGTCACTTTTAAACGCTTCATCGGTTAACTGCATATAATTAAATTTATCTATTGCATCACTAGAGTTAGAGATAAGCTCTCGTATAAAAATCTCTTTATTTGAGTAGAGTGAATGGGTCATTAATTTTAAGAGTTGACCTATCTCTGTTTGAAACTGATGTTTTGCCATCGTGTGTATTCCTTAATATATTATATTTTGTCGAATTATAGTATATTTTTGATAAGTTTTTAGAATAGCCTATTCCAAAGAAATAAAATTGATATAGATATCCTTTGAACTTGCTAAATATTTTCAAGAAGAGGGTTCTTTTTTTTCTCTAGATTCAATCAGTTGAATATTATTTTCCTCTTGTAATTTATAATATCTTGGTATCTTTCGTAATACCTTACGGTACTGATTAAGGGTACTTCTGAGATGGTTGATTCTAATCTCTAACTCATCTTCACAGATTGTGACTCTCTCTATATTTCGACTGGTCTCTTTCATGTAGTTGATGGCTCTATTTTGAAGGATGTCATTGTTGAGAAAAGGAATCTTGTTTTTGAATGCTTTATGCAATAGGGTTAAGTTCTTTTTAGTACTGTATAGAGTCTCTTTGTAGTGGCGTGATTTTTGAATACTCTTTTCTGTGCTACTTAGTTGTGATTTAAGTTGACTGCCCAAGATAATGAGCTGTTCTCTACGCTTGTTTTTCTCTTTTCCTATACCAAAAGAGCTATATAATAACCTACTAATAAATCCCTCCTCTTCTTTTAGCTCCTCAATAGTTAAAATAATAGCCTCAACAAGTGTATTGTCAAACTCATTTTTTAAAGCCAGTTCCTGTTTTATAAGTTCTATATTTTTTTTCTGTAGTTTGTCTATGATTTCATGAAATGTCTCTGTAGAGCTATTTAAAATATTTCCAATATTAATGCTTATTGACATGAAGAGTTCCCCTTTTCTCAACTTGAAGTGCTATATTATAATAGAGTTTTGGTTAATTGGGACTTGAATAGATGTGATATAAGAGGAAGTACATGAAGATTAGCCCATCTGAGTAGATAGGCTAAGTGGTGTTAAACTATTTAATTAGTTCAAATGGATTTTCCACTACATTTTTTCTGTCTACAATGTATGGAATAAGCGCTGTTTGTCTTGCTCTTTTGATAGCAATGGTTACAAGCTCTTGGTGACGTTTACAGTTACCTGTCAATCTTCTTGGCATGATTTTAAATCTCTCACTAAGACTAAATTTTAATAGGTTTAAATCCTTATAGTCGATAAAATCAACTTTTGATTCACAGTACTTACAATATCTTTTTTTAAATTTTCTTCTCTCTGCCATGGTGGTCTCCTAAAATGGTATCTCATCTTCATCGATGTCGATTTCTGGAACGGACGGTGCTTGTTGCTGTTGTGGTTGCTGATAGGATGGTTGCGGTGAAGCTTGTGGTTGACCATAACCTTGCTGTTGTTGTGGAGGATTGTTGTATCCGCCAGTGCTGTTGCTATCATAACTATTTTGGTTCTGCTGTTGTTGCTGACCTCCATAGCTATTTTGGCTAGGTTGATTACCATATCCATTATTGTGGTTAGGGTTTTGGCTATCTGCCTTGGTGTCTAACATCTTTAGATTTTCTACAATAATGGCGTGTTTACTTCGTTTACTTCCATCTTGAGCTGTCCACTGGTCAAGCTTAAGTCGTCCATCTACTAAAACTTTGCTCCCTTTACGAAGGTATTGGTTTGCTATTTCAGCGGTACGCCCAAAAAATGTTAAGTCGATGAACATCACTTCATCTTTTTGCTCACCTGTTTGGGTCTTCCACTTTCGGCTTGTTGCGATTCCAACATTACCAACCGCGGCACCACTTCCTTGTGCATATCTTATCTCAACATCTCTCGTTAGGTGTCCTACCAATACTACTTTGTTATACATGGGTGCTTCCTCGGTTTATAATTATGCTTCTGTTGTTGTTTCTGTTGTTGTTTCTGTTGTT
>JALTGP010000313.1:7088-42244 GCA_027076905.1 Campylobacteraceae bacterium
TTCTGTTGTTGTTTCTGTTGTTGTTTCTGTTGTTATTTCAGCAGGTGCTTCGGTTTTGCTCTCTTCTTTTGGAGCCTCTTCAACTTTGTTTGCAGCGGTTACAAGCTTTTCAAATTGTGCAACTTCTTTTACTTTTGTATATCTAACAGTAAGGTACTTGATAACCTCTTCATTGAACTTCAAGTTTCTTTCAAGTTCATTAATAACTGTACCTTTAGCTTTAAAATAAACGATTGTGTATACACCACGCTCATTTTTTTCAACAGGGTAAGCTAGTTTTCTCATTCCCATATTATTGGTAGCAAGAATTTCAGCACCTTCACGTACAAGAATCGCTTTGATTTTTGCAATGTTTGCTGCTGTCTCTTCCTCTGTTAGTGTAGGTTTAAGTACATACAGTGTTTCGTAGTTGTTCATTGTGTTCCTTTTGGTTTTATAGCCCATTATTGTAATCTATCAGATTATCCAAATATATGAGCAAGAATTTTGGAAGCGGTATTTTATCATAAAATGATATCTAATCAACTTAGTATTAAAGAATAATGTTTTAGAATAGATAAAAATAGAGTTTATTGTAAAATAAAACTTAAATAATTAATTTATAATAAATATTAAGATATAATTTAGAATACAAAATAATATTAATAGTTTTATAATATTTTAATCAAGGATTCAATAATGAAAAAAAATAAAATGCTAATTGTTATGTTACTAGCCGATATACTTCTTATGATAGGTTCATCTTATGCTCTTTATACCTCTTATACACATCATAACACTATTGTTAATAAAATTGAAAAGGTGGCTAACAATGAAACAATAATTGGTTTTAATATAGAAATTTTAGAAGATCGTCTTTTTGAAGAGAAGATAATACTCTTTACCTCTTTTTTAGTTTTGATTTTAGCGATGTTTATGTTGCATCGTAAAGAGTATCTGTTTCGCTCTATGTCTATGGAGGAGAGGAGTCTACAAAAGCTACTATTGGAGATGGAGAACTACTCTGAGTTTAATAAAAATAATCTAAATGATTTTAAAGAGACAATTAAAAATAAAAATACCCCTGAACTGCATATGTTGATGTCCGAGATGATAGAAGAGCTTCATAATATGAAAGAGTTAGCTGATGAAGCCAATCAGACCAAGAGTCTTTTTTTAGCAAATATGTCACATGAGATTCGTACCCCCCTTAATGGGATTGTTGGTTTTACAAAACTTTTAAACTCAACAAACCTAGATGGAGAGCAGGAAGAGTTTATTCATGTTATTCGTAAAAGTTCTGAAGATTTGATTACTATTGTTAATGATATTTTAGATATCTCCAAAATGGAGAGTGGTAATGTTGCATTGGAAGAGGTTTCGTTTGCTCCTATTGAGGAGTTTGAGAATGTTATCGAGACCTATGCGGTAAATGCGTCAAAAAAGAGCATAGACTTCTCTTTATGGATTGACCCTCTGCTCTCTACAAAAATGGTTAAAAGTGATAGTACTAAGATTAAACAAGTACTTATCAATCTTATCTCTAATGCTGTAAAATTTACCGATGAAAACGGAGCGATAGATGTTAAAATAGAAAGAATTCCAAGCCAAAATGCTCAAATAGAGAGAATTAAATTTAGTGTAAAAGATACAGGTATTGGTATCAGCAAAGAGCAGAGCGAGAGAGTCTTTGATGTGTTTACACAAGCCGATATCTCTACGAGTAGAAAGTATGGAGGGACAGGTTTGGGTCTTGCTATCTCCTCTCGATTGGTTCAGATGCTAGGAGGGTCATTATTACTAGAGAGCGAAGTGGGTAAAGGGAGTACTTTTTCATTTATGCTTGAATTAGAAGTAGAGAGTGAGGAGAAAGGAGCCTCATTTAAACCTCATGATATTGCCATTTTTTCGTTAAGAGAGGTAGAAGAGAAACAGTCAGATATCTATTTGAAAAATTATCTAAACAGCTATCCTGAGATATCACTAACCTATTTTCACGGTTATGAAGAGTGCTTAACCAATAGAAAAAACTTTGATGTTCTCTATATTCACTGCACGAAGGTAAAAAAAGAGATTTTGAGTCAACTTGTCAATAGATATGAAAAGAGTACAGATATAGTCTTGGTAACCAATTTAAATCAACGAAAAGTTATTTTGGATTTGTCTCCAAACTTCACACACACTATCTATGAACCTGTTACTTTTTCAAAAGTTGAAAAGTCGATTAAAAAAATTTTAGAAAAAGAGAAGCAGGTTCTTAATTCGAGACAGATAGCAGTAGATAAAGGTATTAAAATAGCACCCTATCAAGGGATAAAATCGTTGGTGGTTGATGATAATGTTATTAATCAAAAGATGATTGTACATACGCTTAAAAACTTAGGGATTTCATCTGATGTAGCAAGAAATGGAAAAATAGCGTTTGAGATGCGTATCAAAAATGATTATGATATTATTTTTATGGATATACAGATGCCTGTGATGAATGGGGTGGATGCTACCCATGCTATTTTAGATTATGAGATGGAGCATAAGCTAAATCATGTGCCTATTGTAGCAGTTACTGCCAATGCTTTAAAAGGTGATAGAGAGCGATTCTTGGCAGAAGGACTAGATGATTATGTTTCAAAACCAATTCAGCTAGATAAGTTTATTGTGGTGTTAGAGAAGTATTATAAAAACAGTCAGATAAGTAAAAATATAACACCTGCAAATAGCCTTATTAAAGATATTTTACTCTTTAAAGAGACCGCGATGGAGTCAAAAATTATTGGTGCTATTTTAGAAAAAATAGGATATACCGTGGAGGTGGTTAACACTATTGATGAATTGAGAAAAGTGATGGGTAGTAGACGATATAGAAGTATTCTTATTGACCGTGTTAGTTCGGATATTGAGCATAGTAAATTGACAAGAGAGATTAAAAAAAATAGAGTGCCAACACTTCTTTTTGTTGATAATCAAGAAGAGGTTACGGCAATTGAGATAGAAGGTTATACCTATGTTGCCGATAAAATAACAGACTATGCACGTATTAAACAGAAGGTGGATAATATGATGAAGTTAACATCTATAGATACTGCTGTAGCTTAATAAATCCTGCATATAGTAATGCCTCTTTGTCCATCGAAGTGCTGTTTTTTAGCTGTAGCTCTAACGCCAAAAGATGTTCAAATATATTCAAAATATTTTGACTTTTGATACGAACTGCAAGGGAGGCTTTTTTCTCCTCTATATTTTTTGGCAGTTTATATCCCAATATCGCTTTGGAGTCGATAGAGCCATGTAGTTTCATATAGGCGTGAAAAAGAAAAATTTGATTGATAAAAAACTGTGTTGAACGTAGTATGGAGTACTCATCCACCCCAATCTCTATTAGTCGGTTTATGGTAGCTACGACAGGTTTTTTTTCAAATAGCTCTAGGAGCAGTTGTTCAACCTCCAAAGGAGCTGTGGAGTAGACCAGTCTGTTTATATCTTTAGAGGTTACTTTTCCTTCTAAAATAGCCAATTTATTGAGTTCATTGGCACATAGTGCCAGATTGTTATTGAGCAGAAGTAGCAGGTGTTGGAGTGCATAGTGGTCTATATCTAGTTTTATATGCTCGGCTTTTCTCTGTAAAAAAGCGATATTTTCTCGCATACTTGGCTCAAAAAGTCGTAACCAATTCGCCCCTTTTTTGGGAGAGAATGAGTTTTGTAGAGATTTAGCATCTTTTGCGACTCCTTTGTACTCAAAAAGAAGATAGTTATCACGACTTTTCTCTACAAGCTCTACTAATCTATCAAGCTCTTTTTTGGGAATTTTTTTATCTCGTTTGATAATAAGTAGATTTATCCCACCAAAGAGAGAGGTTTGAGAGAGATAATTTTTTGCTATGGCAAAGTCATACTCCTCAAAATATTGCGTCAATAGCGAATCTTTGGCATGGGTGATATTGATATAATGCTGTAGGTAGGAGCTGATGAGGTACTCATTCTCTCCATAAAATAGCATTGCTCGTGGGGGTGTGCCTCTTAGTGCATTTTCAAACTCTCGTTGATACATATTAAACGGGGAAGTTATTTCCCACCCATGATGTCACACTCACCTGTAACTTTACAGAGTGGACAGAAGTTTAAAAGACCAGCTATCAAAGGGAGAACTCCTAGGTATAACCAATCAATTCCACTATATACTCCATAACCAATAAGCCCTAAGCCTAATACTACTCTAAATGGTCTACAGATACTTCTAATTTTTTGTACGTTCATTGTCGATAATCCTTGTGATATTTTTTGTAATTATATCGAAAATAATGAATATGCTCTTTTGCGTAACATTGCCATGAAAGAGGCAATTTACTTTTGAATCTTAAGATATAAATTCAAGATATGCTTGTTATAATTATTATTAATTTAAAGAATAAATTTAACAAAAAAGGGAAAATATGGTACACACACGGTATCCAAACAATTTTGATGAGCTAAGAGCAGAGGTGAGAGAATCAGGACTTCTCGATAGAGTTCCTATACGAGGTACGCTAGAGATGATAGGTGTGCTTATTGCCATTACAATAGCATTAACAACTGCTTCAATGTGGAATCCATTTCTGCTTGGTCTATTTATGGTTGTTATTGCCACCCGTGCAGTTTTTATCTCTCATGATATCTTACATACACAATATTTTAAAAGTAAAAAATTATCTTTTCAACTCTCCTATCCCTTCTCGGCAATTATTTTAAGTAACTCCTCAAAATGGTGGGATTATAAACACAACGTTAATCATCATACATTTTGTAATATTATTCAAAAAGATGAAGATATTCGAGCATTAGATGGTACATTTACCAACGAAAATCACCGAGGAAACAGCCCCCTTATTAAAAAGTACAAATATATCATCTTTTGGGGGTCAATGTTTTTTATGAACAGTGCTTTTATTGCTCAATCATACGCTTTTGCTCTAAGAAACAGACACTATAGTGAGTTTGCATTAATGCTTCTTCATTGGCCTATTATTTGGGGAACTATCTTTTATTCTCTTGGTTTTAGCAATGGTCTTATCGTTCTTTTGACCTATAACTTTATTCTCTCTCCATGGTTAGCATTTGGTTTTATCACAAATCACTTGGGATGTGAGACATTTGAGGAGGAAGATGGCAAAAAACTCTCATGGATGGAGTTACAGATGCGTACAAGTCGCTCTTTAATTGGAGGGAAATTTGTACATTGGTTTTATGGTGGATTAAATACTCAAATTGAGCATCATCTCTTTCCAAAAGCCCCAAGATTTAACCTTTTGGAAGTGCAAAAAATTACCAAAAATTTTGCTAAAAAACATAATATTTTCTATTTTGAGACAACACCAATCGAGGCGTATGTTCAGATAAATAATGGATTAAAAGCGTATAAATAGATAAGTTATATTGATTTATATTATAATCTTATCTATTGTTAAAATCTAAATTATATAAGTAAAAATTAATATTATATTCATTATAATTTATATCCAAGAGGAGGATAAAGATTATGAATGACTATACAAGTACGGAAAGAGAAACATTAATTGGTACATTAATGTTGGGTTTTGTTGGTATATCAGCAGTTGCTGGACTCATACCACTTGGGTATGTTCTGGTTTGGTTTTTTCGACACTATTTATAAGTTTTCTATTTTGACTTATTTCTACAAAAGGTATTTTCTGGAGGAAATACCTTTTGTTCTGCCCTTAATATCATCACTTTTTAAAAATGGAATGCTTTGGCACTTGCTCAATATATAGCGATTGTGATGGGAAAGCAAACTCGGCATTATTATCTTCTACTATTTTCATAATTTTAAGGTTTACATCCTCTTTTATTGCCATGTATTTTGTCCAAACGGCAGTGTTGCTAAAGGTGTAGATAAAGATACCCAAGGAGCTGTCATCAAAGGAGGTAAAATTGACAAGCATGGTACTATCTTGGGAGATATTAGGATGGTTTCGTAACATGGTTTTGATATCACCCACGATATTTTCTATCTGCTCTGAAGTGGCTGAGTAGGTGATGCCTATCTTCATTTTAATACGTCTGCTTTGACGACGTGAGAAGTTCTCTATGGGACTGTTTGCAATGGCTTGGTTGGGTAGGGTGATAAGTGAGTTTCGAAAAGAGCGAATTTTGGTGGTACGCATTCCAATATCCTCCACGGTTCCCTCTACACCATCTATCTTTATCCATTCACCAATACGCACCGACTTGTCCAAAAGTAGGGCAATGGAGCCAAAGAGGTTTGCAGCTGTATCTTTGGCTGCAAGAGCAAATGCCAAACCACCAATTCCTAGACCTGCGACCAATCCTGCTACATTTATGCCCCACAGTTGCAATATTGCTCCTAGACCTACCGCGATAATAATACCACGAATAATGGTTAAAATAAAGTTTCCCATCTCATGTGAAAGTTCAGGATTGAAACGATTGGTAAATTTATAGACAATATCTCGTAGAGCATAGGTGAGCAGATAGATTGTCCAAAAAATATTGAACATAATCATGCTGTTTATAATTTTTGTGACCACAGGGGTTTCTAAAAACATTAAAGCAAAAAATAGGTTCACACCGATAATAACGAAGCTAAACGAGATAGGACCTTTGAGTGCAGATAGAATTCTGTCATCATAAAATGTTAGGGTTGTTTTAGTAAGAGGATGAAGTATCTTAATGGTAAGTGTAGTAAATAGCTTTCTAAGAAAGAGAAAAAAGAAAAGTGCTAAAAAAGCAGAGATTATATTTGCCAAAGGAATATTAAAAAAAGTAGAGGAGAAGAAATCTCCATATCTACTGTTGTAGAGATGAGATAGAAGTGTTTGAGTATACCAATCAAGGTGTAAGTCCAGCGTTTCAATAATCTGTTCACTCTGTGTGGTATTGATATCTATAGGTATTTGTGTAGGGGTCTCAATTGTTTGATTCATAAGTTTCCGTTTTAAAAAATAATATATAACTTTATAGCTATAATGCATACTGTTTGGGAATTTCACATTTTTTGCACATAAATATGATTAAATTTCGATATTGTAGATATTAAAAAGTTAAAGAAAGGTTAATGATGAAAAAAATATTGAGGTCTATACTCTTAGTGCTTGTAATGTTAAATATAATTCAAGCAAAAACAATTACCGTAGATTATCTCGTAGAGTTTGGAGTAGTTGGAGAGATTGGGGTGGCAAATGCAGTTCTGACCCAAAATGAAAATAGTTATGAGATTGATATTAAACTAGAGGCAACGGGAATTGCAAAGACACTTTCAGGGGGAAGAGAGGAGAGACACGTCTCAACAGGGCATATAGAGAATGGTATCATGGTATCAGATATGTATCAGGTGATTAAATCAAGTGGTTCTAAGACGACCAATAAAGTATATCGAATAGACCATGTGAACAAAACTGTTACCAAAGAGTATCAACGATGGAAAAGAGGTGTAAAGGTCAAAGATACGAATACCACAGAGAGTTACTCAAAGGATGACCTCTTGACTCTCTATTTTAATCTAAACAGTTATGTTCCTAATAAAAAACAGAGTCAAGATTTACTCTTTACTGCCATAGGTGCTGAAAAACAGAATGGTTCAGTGACAATTCATATCCCAAATAGCAGTGAACTCGTAGAGTACAAAGATATTTTAGGTAAAGATGGAGCGTGGTATGCACAGGCAATTATCAATCAAGATATTTTTTCTAGTGACAAGGGAGAGCTTTTTTTAAGTATTGGAGAAGATGGAATTACTAAAAAAGCAGTCTTGAAAGATTTAATATTTTTTGGGGATATTCGTGCGATTAGATTGTAGTTGTTTAATTTGTATTCCTAAGTAAACCCAAATTTAACGATAAGAAATGTGCCTTTTTCTTATCGCCCGTAGGGTGAAATGATTTTGCTTCATCTTTGCACTTAAATATACTCGAATTAGCTATGGCTAGTCCTTCGTATATCTAAGTACAAATCTAAGGTAAACTCATTTTCATTAAATTTGGGTTTACTTAGCGTGAACGGTACTAGAGGTAATTCACGATAGTTCTGCAACAGATTTTTTTAATATCTTAGGTAATACCATTTTTGCAAGTGCAACATTTCCATCTTGCTTAAAAATAGCAAAAACGTGCAGGTGAACAGATTCATCTTCTCCTGAACATGCCATAAGAATTTTTGCTTTTTCTGTAGTAATCTCCATAACTGTTGTTTTTCCCAATGAAAGCTTTCTTGAGAGAGTATGAGAACTCCTAAAGACATCATTAAAAATAACTGCTGTCTCTTCAAGATTTATTTTATTATCAAGTTTATCAGAAAGTAAAAGTTCTCCTGTATATTGACTGATACCGATACCAAGATAGCCATTAATCTGTTTTATATCTTCAAAAATAGACTCATTTATCATAACTCCAACCTTTTTTAATCAATTGCATTAAGTTCAATATATTAACTATTTTGAACTTATGTTAGAAAGTATAACATAATTAAACTTTATTATTATTATTTGTATGTAAAATTTTAATACTAAATTAATACAATTTATATTATTATTACACAAGCTTACTGAGGAGTAATCTTGCAAGAAAGGAGATAAATAGTTTGGAAAAAGAGAGAATATTAAGTCCTGTTGATATTATTGTTTCTCAGTCTGACTTGGATGGTTTTATTATCTATGCTAACCCAATTTTTTATAAAATTGCGGGGTATAACTATGGAGAGTTGATTGGAGAAAACCATAATATTATACGTCATAATGATATGCCAAGGATAATTTTCAAGTTACTTTGGGATGCGTTAAAGCAGAAAAAAGAGGTCTCTTGCTTGGTTAAAAATAGATGTAAAGAAGGGGGGTTTTATTGGGTGTTTGCCTATATTCGCCCCTCTATTAATCAGGATGGGACAGTTCGTAACTATATCTCTACCCGTCGTGCCGCTTCAAAAAAAGCAAAGTCTATTATTGAACCACTTTATAAACAGCTGTTAGAGACTGAAAAAGAGTATGGTATGGAGTTGGCTAATGAGCAATTTAAACAGTTTATAGATATCAATCGATACGGAGAACAATCCGATAATGAGGTAATTTATAATATACAATATTGAAAGTAGGAGAGAAAATGAAACTAGAAAAAGTAATTAATGAAATTAAAGGAATTAGTGGTTATATTGGCTCAACAATCCTCAATAAAACAGGAGAGATTATCTATATTGATGAAGACAAAACGATAGACCTTGCTTTTTCATCTAGCCTATTTAATGATACATTTAGAACGCTTACTGAAGCATCTTTGGATATTGGATTAACAGATTTAATTCATTTAGAGGCAGAGACTAAGGAGGGGGAGATTTTTTTGATTTATGCGAACCAAACGAATACAATATTTGCTACTTTTGATTCAAAAGGTAATGTATCCTTGGCAAAAATGATTCTTTCACAAGCTATAAAGAGTAAATAATGTTTAATGTATTCAAAAAATTTTTTCATGATCCCAACAAAGAGACAATTGACATATTTGAAAGAGAGATAAAAGTTGAGTACGATTCTAGTTTCTTTTTATCTCTAACTGTCCTCTCTTTAACAAATACTAACCTTCGAAACCTTGTGCCGTTATCTGTTTTTACCAATGTAGAGATTTTAAACCTTGCTAACAATAGAATCTCTGATATTGCCCCTTTGGAGGCATTAAAAGAGCTAAAAATTCTTGATTTACGATTCAATCAGATAAAAGAGCTTCCTTCTTGGATTCATGAACTTGATAAGCCTCTCTATTTGTCACGAGATGATGAAGAGAAAGAGGGAATCTATTTAGAGGGAAACTCTTTGAGTGAAAGAACGATTTTAAAAATAAAAGATAGACTTAAAAGTATTTCAAAAGAAAAAAAACCTATATTAGCCTTAACAGAGCCAATAAAAGAGAGAGATGCTTTAATTCAGCTAGAACCTTTAAATACTCAACATCTTATTGTTTTTTTACCCAAAGAGAATCATTCTAAAATTCTTGATGAGATAAATTCATTTAATACAAAATTACATATCAATCTTTCGGTTTTAGAGTATGATAATCGTGATACTATTTTGAATCCAAAACATCAAATTTTAGAGAAGGCTAGATACATAATAGTAATTCTTAATGACAGAGAGTGTTCTTTGCATCCTCATTTATGGGAGTCTATTTTCAAAGGGTATGCCTCTAGTAAACTATTTTTAATAATAGAGGGAGAGGTAAAAGATATTCAAAAGAAGATGAAATTTTTTAAGACATATAGTAAATTAAATACGCTTTTAGAAGTTTTTAATGGCTATGATAGCAGAAGTAATCAAGAGATTATTAAAAAAATTTATCATTATGTTGAAACCTCACAAGAGGTTAGAAGCCTCTGGAAGCGAGAGTGGATACTTCTAAAAGAGGCTATTGAGGCAAAAGAGAAAGACGATATAACCTTTGAAGAGTTTCAAGTAGTAGCAGAGAGTTTCTCCATCTCCACCGAGATGAGGGAGTATATCTTTGATTATCTGAAGAGAGTGGGGTCTATTAAAGAATTTGATTAGGAAGGATGCCTTACTTCAACTAAAATATTATTATTTTCATCTTGGTAATGCTCTCTTATCCATAGATAAAAGAGATAAAAAATGCCAAGCAGACCTTTTATACTATAATGGGCTTAATCTTTTTCCAATTTATACACTTATCAGCTTCATCTAAATCAACAAACTTAAAATCATTTATTAGTTTTTCAAGTTTACCAAATGCACTTCCCAAACCATAATATGATTTAAATTTTCTAAGATTTGATAAATCTTTGATTATCGGTTGATTTTTATCGAAATCCCTTGGATGAAAATAGGTCATAATATAGTCGCCTCTCTTGACCAAGAGTTTTATTATCCAATAGGGAAAAAATCTAAAATATCCTCCACCAGAAAATATTATTTTTTTGCTACCTAAATCAAAAGTATTAATTGGAAACTCCTTGATAGTCAAACCACCTATATCAATTACTCCTGCTTGATCACTTCGATAATTTTCAAACCCACCATGAGCTCTCTTGGTTGGGAAAACACTACAGTCAAACTCTATCCCATAATTAATTAATTCTTCAAATACCCATTTATTATCCTCTCTGACTGAAAAACCAGGAACTCTATATGCTCTAATTTTTTTACCTGTAATATCTTCTATAGATTTAATAGAGCTATCTAAATCATTTCTAAATTCATCTCGACTCTGCTCATATGCAAGTTGATGCATATCAGAGTGTGTTGCTATCTCAAACCCCATATTGTCTATTTTTTTTATAATATCTGGAAACTCTCTTGCCACCCAACCTAGACAAAAAAATGTAGCTTTTTGATTTTTTCTATCCAAAAGTTCAAATATCCTCTCCATATTTGACTCAAGTCTATACTCGTAGTTTACCCACTCTTTTGCTGTTTTTGTAGATTTGTGGTCAAGGATATGAAACCACTCTTCTATATCAAATGTCAATATATTCATTTATTTATTGAATTCCTTTTTAAACTCATTTATATCTCTACAAATCTTCTGATTATCTCCCGTTACGACCATAATATTATCTGATATAGTCGCTAGAGGGTAATCAAAAAAACTATCAGTAAATAGGGTATTAATTCTATCAACACCTATATCTCTTAGATAATCAATTTTTTTATTTCTGTAGCAGTTACGCCCTAGTCCATCTACTACACCACTTTTATACTCTACTGTAGAAGCAACAATTGTGACAAATGAAGGGAAGAGTGGTCTCAAATAATCTTCAAAAGAGGCACTAACAATATAGTAATCTACATTTTTATCAAATGATATTTTTTTATACAATTGATTAAATTCAATATATAAATAGTAATTTTTACATCTATTAAGAAATATCTTTTTATCCAAACCTTTTAAAAAAAGAGCTATACCTATATTTTTTAATGTTGTATTACTAAATAGATTAAATTTAGTCAATATCATAGATATGAAATATACTGCTACTTTGAATGGATAAAAAATATTTTTATTTGAAGCAAATCTAAAAAAAAGAAATAGTGTATCTCTATAGGTTAATGTTTTATCAAAATCATAAACAATCACTCTTCTCATTATTAAAAAACCTTTTTAAATAGTTTTTTTATCTTTTTATAGTCAAAAATATTATATAAAAGAAAAAAAGTAGAGCGATAATAAGTAGAGTAGGTAAAATTAATATAACAAGTATTATCTTTATCAAGAGACCAAAAATTTTTTATATCTCCTCTACTTTTTATGTAAGATATTACATCCCAAGGAAATATCCATCTAATATATCTATTTTCATTCACTTCTGAGGCTATAGTCATATCACCTAAAGAGATTTTAATATAATTTTTTAATATATTAGAGTTAGAAAATTCAGATAACATAATAGAACCCCATGCTCTAGGATTGACCTCTATTATCTTATAACTGCCACTCTTTGTATCAAAAAGAAACTCGACCATAGCTATACCAGACCAATTAAGACCCTCTAATAATTTACTACCTAACTTTCTTAATTCTCTATTTATTTCACATTTAGAGTAGACGGTAACCCCACCATTTCTAGGATATGTTCTAATCCTCTTATGTCCATAATAAGATACCAGTTTGCCCTTGTCAAAGAGAAAAAAAGCTCCCTCTATATCTTTTGAGTTATCCAATCGTTCTTGAATAATATATCGACTAAAATCCAACTCTTTATAATCCAAAAAAACATCAAATGTATCAATAAACTTTATCCCAAGAGAGCCTGAACCAAACTTGGGTTTTATAATTAAATTACAAGGCAACTCTCCTAATTTTAAAATATCATCATATTGATACTCTAAAGGTATTGGAAAACTGTTTTTACTACAATATGCTGAAAATTTTGATTTATCTCTTACGCAATCAAATGAGTCTCTTGGTGGTAGTGTATAGTAAAAATTAGATATTTTACTCTCTTGAATAAAATCATAAAATTTAAGAGTAGTATCCTCTTCAATAGGAAAATATATATATTTAGTATCTATATCATCACTAGCAAATCTAAAAGAATAAGATAAGTTACTCTTGTCTAGCATATCTATTTTCTGCCCATAAATCAGCTCTAAAATCTTCAACTCTATCCTACTAGAACTACTATATGCGTTAATATCATACTTATAATATTTCATTAAATTAAAAATATCAAATGCTTTTCTAGCATCTAAATCTGTCAAAATCAATTTCATACTATCTACTTATAAACTCTATCATTTTAGTAGCTAAAAGTTCTCTATCAAACTCTTGACTCATACGGTTTAACCCCCCTTGATATATATCCAAAAAGTGATCTCGGCTATCATATAGTTTAGCTAAGGCTTCTTGGAACTCTTGACTATTTTCTGGTTCATATACGACACCTGCATTGTATTTCTCTATAATATCCTGCATCTCTCCCTCTACACCCAACAGTATAGGTTTCTCCATAGCAACAAGCTCAAACGTTTTAGAGGGGATAACTCTTAAATAAGCATCATTTTTAGCAAGAGGAACCAAACCTATATCAAATATAGATATATATTCAACGATTTTATCTTTTGTGACAGATTCTAATATTGTGACATTTAGAAGATTATACTCCTCTATCCACTGAAGCATATTGGTTCTCATAGCACCATCTCCCAAAAAAAGAAAATGAATATGAGGATTTTTTACCTTAGATATTTCTTTAAAAATAAACTCTAGACTATGACTCATTCCAAAAGTTCCTGCATATCCTACAATAAATTTATCTTTAAGATTTAAACTGTGAACTAATTCCCTACTCTTCTTTTTTATAATAAATTTTTTATTATTTGAACCGTTATATACAACTTCTATTTTTTCATTTTTTATTTTAGCTCTTTGGATAATATTATCCTTAAATCCTTGGGTAACAGTTACTATCTTATTGGCATCTCTATATAGAGCCAGTTCAATCTTCTCTAAAACTCTATATAATCTAGAATTTTTATCTAAGAATATAATGCCCTCAGGCCACATATCTCTAACTTCAAATAACCAAGGTGTTCTCTTAAACTTTGATAAAAGATATCCTGACCATGATGTAAAAAATTGTGGTGATGTGGCTACTATATAGTCAAATTTACCTAAAAATAGAGCAACAAAAAATGATGAGAAAGCAAAGCTTAACTGGTCAATAGAACGTTTTAGAAATCCTTTATTAGCAGTAATATAACTCCAAACTCTTACAACTTCGATTCCTTCAACCATCTCTTTTTGATAGAATTTGTTTTTATAGCCTTTATAAACTTCTCCTTGTGGAAAATTTGGAGTACAAGTAATCACAACAACTCCATGCCCCATCTCAATCCATTTTTTACAATGTTCATAAGTTCTAGTCGCAGGTGCATTAACTTCAGGAGGAAAATTATCTGTTATAAATAATATTTTCATTATATTCTCTTTAATTATTTTTCAACAAAATATTATTATAAATAATATAATTTATCTATAATTAATTTTTATTAATCTAAAAAAGTATTATACAATATTTTTAACTATTTTACTACAAATTATGCTACAATCCAAAAATAAAAGTAGGTTGACAAAAAATTACTGCAATCCCTATAAGTAAGGAGAAATATTTGTTATTTAATAGTTTTGAATTTATTTTTCTATTTGTACCAATCACATTTTTTATATATTTCTTTTTATTAGAAAAAAATTTAAGCATTATTGCAAAAAGTTTTTTAGTTCTTAGTAGTTTATTTTTTTATGGCTGGTGGAATATTTTATATTTACCTATTATAATTGTAAGTATATTATTTAACTATATTATTGGTAACAGATTAAATCAAGAGTCAGAAAATTTACACTTTTCTAGAAAACTACTTTTAGCAATTGGAATAGTGTTGAATATATCACTACTGGGATATTTTAAATATACAGATTTTTTTATAGAAAATTTTAATTTGATAAGTGAAAATAATATAGAACTATTACATCTGTCACTACCTTTGGCTATTAGCTTTTTTACATTCCAACAAATATCATATTTAATAGATAGCTATAGAAAAGAGACCAAAGAGTATAGCTTCTTAAACTATGCTCTTTTTGTAACATTTTTTCCTCAGTTAATTGCTGGTCCTATTGTTCACCACAAAGAGATGATGCCACAATTTTTTAAAAATGAAAATAATCTAAAAAACTATAAAAATATCTCTATGGGATTATTTATATTTTCTATAGGACTTTTTAAAAAAGTTATTATTGCAGATATGTTTTCAAAGTGGGCTACACAGGGATTTGATATGGCTACAACATTAAATTTACTTGAAGCATGGGTAACATCCTTATCTTATACTTTCCAACTATATTTTGATTTTAGTGGTTATACAGATATGGCAATAGGTATTGCATTATTTTTCAATATTAAATTACCAATCAACTTTAATAGTCCATATAAAGCAATAAATATTCAAGATTTTTGGAAAAGATGGCATATAACTTTAAGTAAATTTTTAAAAGATTACATATATATCCCTCTAGGAGGAAATAGACAAGGTAGTTTTAGAACTTATAATAATTTAATGATTACTTTTATTATTGGTGGATTATGGCATGGTGCAGGATGGACTTTTGTTTTTTGGGGATTTTTACATGGTATGGCACTCATTATACATAGAATGTGGAGCCACTTAAATTTTAGACTTTGGTCTTGGCTAGGATGGTTTATCACTTTTAATTTTATTAATATTACTTGGGTTTTTTTTCGAGCCGAGAATTGGGAAGATGCTACTAAAGTTTTAAAAAATATGTTCAATTTAAATAATATAATATTGCCTGAACAGTTAAGTGAAAAATTAGCTTTTTTAAATAATTATAATATAGAGTTTGGAGCATATTTGGAAAATATTGATGGTTCAACCAAAACTATTCCTATGATAATAATTATCCTATTTATGATTTTATTATCTAAAAACTCTATTCAAAAACTACAAAAGTTTCAATTGAATTATAGAACTGTATTATTTACAGTTATTACTTTTTTTATTGGTATTATATCATTAGATAAAGTTAGTGAATTTTTATACTTTAACTTTTAGGAGAATCTATGCTCAGTGCTAAACAATGGATAAAGATATTTTTTATTCTCTTACTTTTTGCTTTTAGTTCTCTTGGATTAATAAATTATACTATTGACCCATTGTGGACATTTAACCACGTGAATCAATTTAATCAAATCCAAGAGGGATTTAATGAACGACAACAAAAAAGTAACTATGTCTATTTTAATAAATTAAATCAATTTGATGGAATTCTTCTTGGTAGTAGTAGAAGTACATTTATCAATCAATATGATTTTGCTCCTATCAAAATTTATAATTACGCATGTAATAGTATGTATCCATTTGAATATAAAAAATATATTGATTTTGCAAAAAAAAACAGTTTAAGTGATTTTAAATATATAATTATTGGTATAGATTTCTATGGTTCTAACATCCCAAATATGAAAAAAATTCAATTTTATCTACCTGAACATTATATTAATAATACTTTATCATTTTTATACAGATACAAAATGCTTATTTTAAAAGATACATTAGAAAAGTCATTAATCAATATAAAAAAAAGTCTGACAAATTATAGACAACATGGATTCAGTCGAGATAATATCAAATATAATCCAAAGGTTTCAGAGGCAGAAAGAGTAAAAAGATACTTAACTAATATTAAAAGACATACTGATGAGATGTCTAATAAAAATTATATTTACAATAAAAATTATATAAATATTTTAAAACATATAAAAGAAGATAATCCTCATACTAAGTTTATAATTTTTACCTCACCGATTACTGCTGATTTATTGGTTTCAATTATCACAAAGGGCAATAGATTTAAAGAGTATGAGAAATGGTTAAAAGAGACGATTAGTGTCTTTGGAGAAGTACACCATTTTATGAATATTAACATTGTCACTAAAAATCTACAAAATTATGCTGATGATGACCATTATTACCCATACATTGGAACACTTATAGCTCATAAACTTATAGAGAAAAAAGATAATAATATACCAAAAGATTTTGGTATATTATTAAATAAACAAAATATAAATAATTTTTTAATCGAATTTCATCAAAAAATAAAAAAATATGAACTATAATTCATCTATACAATCCTTTATAAAAGGATATTGGTATCTTTTCTACTCTCAACAAAAGCATTGTTTGGAAAATTATTAATATCAAGTCCTTTACAATATCCACATAATTTATGAAATCTACCTTGATGAAATGCACTCCTTAACTCTTTCATTTTTTTTGAATTCCATATCTCTTCTAAACTCTTTTCATATAAGTTTCCTATATCATATGATGATTTGACACATACTTTAACATCTCCCTCTATCGTAACAGTCAACTGTCCAATCCAAGGTACAATACATGTCCCTTTTTCTGGAATAATAGGTAAAATTCTCTTTTTAAAGATTTTGTTTGTTCCTCTATTTATAAAATCTCCTACTGAATTTAAACCATGCTTTTCAAACTGATTCATTGTTCCATACTCTATTTTTATATTTAACTGAGAAGCTAATTCATTATAGCGTGGGACATTTGTAATAAATTTGTCAATAACTTCTTTATTAAATTGTTCAAAATATTTTAAGTTAAAATCTCTTTTTTCTACACCTTTGACAATATCTAAAGTAGGATTTAATCTCATAAATCTTACACTTTTGATTCCACAATAGTTTGCTAGTTTTAAAAAATCTTCAATCTCATCAATATTCTCTTTCATAACTATATAGCTAAACCATAAATCATGATTTTTATCTTTAGATATATCTACAAGATATTTTATTTTTGATGCAACATTTTTTAAACTACCACCAATGATTTTTTTATAGGTCTCTTCTCTTCCTGAATGAATAGAAAATCTTATTGATAAACCATAAGCTTTTGCCAAAAGTGTAGCCTTCTTTTTTGATAACAGTTCACCTGTTGTATTCATATGAATAACAAATTTATGCTTATGAGAGTTTTCTACAAAATAATCCATATGATTAGAGAGCAATGGCTCTCCTAACCCATGTATTGATAAAACCTCTAATCCATGATAATAAGGCTCTAGTTTTTTTAATAAACTCATTGAAACATCCACAGACTTAGTGTTTCCAACATTACACATAGCACAATCAAACGGACACCCTCGTACTGATTCCAAGTGAATAACGGCTGGTAATGTCTCTAACGTAATTTTTTTCTTTTTGTAATTATCAAATAACTTATTTTTCATTTTTAATCTCCAATTATAAATTAGACTTTTTGCAAAACTCTTTAGAATCGGAGACTTTGGTCTGGAACAAGACGAGGCTAAAGCCATCGGTTCCTAGTTTTGCAAGAAGTCTATTTAAAAAATATCATATAATATTCTTCTCTTCTTATCGTATTCTAATCTATATCTCTACACAAATATTTAATTTTTCATTAAACTCTACCTCCAAAAAATATGATTTACTAAGATTATTAAAACTCAAAGAATAAAAACACTTTTTTATACTCCATTTAAAATCTTTAATTGTAACTCTTTCTATAATTTCATCTCTATCTACACTTGGATGAAAATATAAACGTGCAACTCCCTCATAGTTACCGTTAAATTTATCTTCTATAACTATTTTATTCTCTTCTGAAGTCCACCTGCGTGTATGAAAAATTGGCTTGTATCCATCATGTGTTGCCTCTATAAAATCATTGCCCTCTTTTAAATTGATAATATTACCCCTATTCGCAACCCTAAATCCACCCCAAACATCACTCTGATTTCTGCCATTAATCTCGACGGTATTATGCCCTTTTGTGCTACGTTCTATATCTCGTCTATCACAAGTCTCATAAGTAGATAAACCTATATCCACAATAAAAGGTTTGCCCTCAATTCTAAGCTCAAAATTAAATATATCGGCATGAGTATGACCTGGAATATATGATGCCTCTATATCTCCCACATCTACAACCAATTCATAGTTTTTATGCTCTATTTTTCTATATCCACTCTCTTTAAGTTCTATCCCTCCTATGGTTAAACCCAAATTAGTTGCATAGTTGACAAGTTGCTCTGTTCTAGGGGCAATATCATTGGTACTATCGTTAAAGAGTGGAATATCTCCATTTTTGTAGCTTATAAGCTCTAGCCAACCCAACATAAGTTCTGCTTTTGTTTTTAAAAATTCTAAAAGCTCTCTCTGTTTCCAATTGTTGTTTTTAACCAAGTTTATAATGTCAAGAAGCCTAAATAGCATTATCTGATGATACATTGGACTAAGTTCAAAATGCCCTCCATCATCCAGTATCTGTTCCTCTAACTGCTCTAGTAAAATCTCCTTTGACTTTTGGTATAAAATCTCATCTTGAAAATAGTAAGCACCAAAGAGAAGCGAGAAACCATTTTCCAAAAGATGATTACCCAGTAGATGGTACTCTAAGTGGTCAAATAAAATATAATATTGTGCATAGAGAGAGTCATCTATTTTTTGATTTTTAATCTTCTGATAAGAGAGATATTTAATCCAGTTTATTCCTCTAAGACTTATTGGGAAAGGCTCTAATCCATATTCAATCTTTGAACTATTTTCTATAAATAACTCTATAAGATCTAACTTATCATCCTCGTTATCTTGAGATAAAAAATCAAAATAGTTTAGATTATATGTCCAAAGTTTTCCATAATTGGCATAGTTCCAATCTATCTCTTTAAACTTCACAGATAAATTTAAAAATTCAAACTCTTTATCACCCAAATAGCAATCTATAATATGGATACTATTTTGTAATTTAAGCTCAACAGAGTTTGATTTTTTTAAGAGTATGGGCTGACTGCCCATAACTCTTCTAACCCTACTTTTTATCAAATAATAGAGCCTATAGTTTATCTGTTTTATTTTTAGAAATTTTATGGTATTAAAAAGTCTAATGGCTTTATGTAAAACTAACAAGATTTCCTCTTTTAATAGACTCTAAAATCTTAAATGTTGTTTTGGTGGTATTATATAGTGAATCAAAAGGGATAGCAGGTTCACCACTCTTTATAGATGCTTTAAATGCTCTAAACTCATTGGAAAACCCTTTATCTTGGTTGTAACTTTTCTCTTTTGTCTCTTTTCCATTTTTATAGATAATCAACTCTCTAAAGTCTGTCATTCTCATGCTCACTCCATTTCCAAACACCTCTATATACTCTTTTGACATAGAGTTGTCACCATAAGCATAATAGCTAATAGTAGCCATACTCCCATTATCATAATTGAGTACTATATTAATATTATCCTCATCAGGTATAGATTGGTCATTTTTATGTATGGTTGAGGCATAAACAGAGATAACTTTACTATCTATTAAAAAACTACAACTGTCTATAAAGTGACACACTTCACCTATAATTCGCCCACCACCTGTCTCTCTATCTTGAATCCAAACATTTTTGGGAATAACTCCTGCATTAACTCGATAGTTCACCGATATTTGACCACTTAAATGCTTTTTCATGTTCTTAAGCATAGGTGAAAATCTTCGATTAAATCCTACTTGAATAATAGATGCTCCATCATAACTATCGGATATACTCTCTAACTCCTCCTCATAAATAGCCAAAGGCTTCTCCACAAAGCAATGTTTTTTTGATGATATAGATTTTAGAACCAAACTGGCATGATGATTATGTTGAGTAGTAATAAGAATAGAGTTTATCTCAGAGTTAGAAAATATCTCATCACTATCAGTTGTGATATACTTAAAACCGTACTTTTTACCTGTTCCCTCTGCACTAACACCAGTCGCAGTACAAACCCCAACAAGTTCATAACCCTCTATTTTTTCTATATTGGGTAAAATCACAGATTTACTAAAATTACCAGCACCAATCAAACCGATATTCACATTGTCACTCTGTACTACTTTACTGTTTCGCTTCACTATTTTATGCTCATTAAGGTTTAGAGAACCACTATATTTCAAGATAATCCCCAAATATTTTTCTTTTATTTTACCCTCTAACAAATCATAAGCACTTATTGCATCATCATACTCAAAACTATGAGTCAACAGCTCTTTTGGTTTAACTTTTCCCTCCTCTATTAACCCTAAAAAAGCCTCAAAATTTCTCTGTTCTGTCCATCTAACCAAATCATAAGGGTAATCAATACCTTTTTCCTCATAATTTGGGTCATATCTCCCAGGTCCATATGCCATAGATAATCGTAAATCCAACTCTTTTTTATAATAATCATTTCGGGGAATATCCATACCAACCATACCTAGAAAAACTACCCGTCCTCTCATTCTTGAGATTTCAGCTGAATCTATGACAGGTTGATTGGAGCTAGTAGAGGCAGCGATAATAACAGCATCGACTCCATAACCATTTGAAAATTCATTGGATTTTTTTATTAAATCTCTTGCCTCACACACCTCATTAGCACCCATTTTTTTTGCCAATTCTAGTTTATCAGGGTCTATATCGCTTCCTATCACCTTACAGCCATTGGCTTTAAGTAGTTGAACGGTTAATTGTCCTAGTAGACCAAGACCAATTACAGCCACTCTCTCTCCAAGTTTTGGTTCAGTTTGTCTTACCCCTTGTAGAGCAATAGCACCTACTGTAACAAAAGAGGCATCAATATCATCAACCCCATCAGGTATCTTGACCATTAGATTTTTGGGAACATAGTTTATCTCACTATGGTTTGCATATCCTGCTCCTCCACATGCCACTCTATCACCAATATTAATACCACTTAAACTCTCTCCCACCTTAATAACTTTTCCTGCAAGACTATATCCCAATGGAATAGGTGAATCAAGTTTGGTAAAGACCTTTTCAAGTGTATTTTTTACCCCCTCTTTTTTCATCTTATCAACCACCTGCTTTACCAAATCAGGTCTATCTTTTGCTTTTGCCAACATTGATTTTTTTGCAAAATCCACCAACATTTTCTCCGTACCAGCACTCACTAAACTAATTGTTGTCTCAACCAATGCCCCATTTTTTTGACATATAGGAGCAGGAACATCAAATAGTCCTAGTTCTCCTGTTTTAAAACTCTGTATTAACTGTTTCATTTTTTACCTTTTTTATTTTTTATTTTTTATTTTTTATTTTTTAAATTACGTTCAATAAATATACTATGTGTTTTTAACCTCAATATCGGTTTTTCAACAAAATGCCAACTCAAAATACCCAATAGAGTACTAATCGCGATGATATAAAATAAATAAGAGACCTCTCCCTTAAAATTTAACTCTATAAAAATATTAATAACTATCATATGATATATATAGATACCGTAGGTGTAATCATTGTTATGTAATATCTTCTCACTTAACCCTCTATAAGAGAATGCTAATGAGAAAATCATAAAAGAGAATAGAATCCATTTTAAAATAAAAAACAGAATAGACTCATTTATTTTTAATAAACTTGATGTATATAGTAACAACATATAAAGAATAATCCACCATATAAATTTATTTTCTATATACTGTTTTAAATAAGCAAAATATTTATAAAATCCCATCCCTATGATAAAAACAAAAAGGTGAGGTATTATAGAGATGTTCAGTAGCTTATTGATAAATGAATCATGATTTGAATATGTATCATATACCCAAAGAGCAAAGGAGAGAATAAATATTAGTATAATTAAATATCGACTCTTTTTATATAGATAAAAAAGAAGAGGAACTACCATATAAAATATCAATTCCACGGAGACTGTCCAGAGTGAACCATTTATAACTCCCGTTCCAAAATCATGAATAGTAGAGAGGTTATAAAACTGAAAAAAAGTTACTTGTGCAATAACCCACATAAAAAATTCAAAATTAAAATCTAAAATACCAAAAAAATATAGAACAACAATAGATACAAAAAAATTAACATATAGAGCAGGGTAAATTCGTAATACTCTATTTTTAATATACTCTCCTAAATATGGATTCTTTTCATATGACATAGAAATTAAAAAGCCACTAATTAAAAAGAATATAGCCACACCATGAAAATTTTGGAAAAATTCATTAAAAGAGGTAATATAATTATCTATTTTTTCAACTTCTATTATATCCTTTGTGTATAAATGATAGACAGAATGCTGAAATAATACTTGAAAGGCTGCATAAATTCGTAATAAGTTAAAATTATTTTCATACATATCAAATTTCCTATATTTCTACTAACTCATTAATATACACTTCTAAGTTTGTATACCCTGTTTTACTCAAATCTTTTCCATTTCTATCATTTTTATTTTTTGGATTTAAGCCATGTAAAGACTCCCACTTATCAGGCATACCATCATGGTCGCTATCTAAATGTGGTTCAGCCCCTTTAAGTACTGGCCAACCTCCTACCTCTTTTGGATGATTAACAAGTATCTTAGGTACTACACCACTTCTCACAACATCAATTACTCTACTATCTGCTGAATCTCTTTTTGGGTAATTTGCACCAACATTATCTAATACTAATAGATACGAATCCTGCACACTCTCATACACAGGAGAGAGAAAGGAGTAGGGGGTCTCCATATCTTTGATATGTTCAATGGAAGCAGAAGATTTATGCTGATGTAGAATTCTAATATTTTCTTCACTTAGATTATTCTCTTTTCTAAAATATAAATCATAATTATCTCTATAATAGACACCAGAGATACCATCATATCCCTTATTGTAATCATATACACGAATTGGTGGTCGTTTATGGTAAAATGAACGAAAATAATTGGATATAAAATTTGCTCTTACAGCCCCTTTAAATGGTTGAATAAATACTTGATATTGAGGGTTTACAATAACATTATTGATGACATCTGCATCTGAACTCTGAATAAGAGGATTTCGCTTATAGTTTCTATAGATTAAATTATGATGTAACGTAATATTATGACTATCTTCAGCAATTACAATCCCTCGACTATGCTTACCTTCACTGTGTATAGAATCATGCAACCCTTCTGCAATAATTGACCATTGTATAGTTATATTATCATTAAATGAGCCACTATCTATGGTTTCATCTACTCCCCAAAAAGCTGAAATATGGTCAATAATAATATTTTTCTTTCGTTCGTGCCTATTTGGGGACACTATCCTTAATGCATCCACATCAGGACGAGCAGGACCTGGTCGTAATCTAATATATCGAATAATAACCTCATTTGCATTAACCACTAACCCTCCATTTTTTATCTGAATTCCATCTCCTGTGGCTGTCTGCCCTGCTATGGTTATATTATCATTTTTAATAACAATATCTTTTTTATCCAAATCAATTGTTCCCCCCACACGAAACACAACTGTCCTAGTACCATTGGATTCACAGGCAAAGCGTAAAGAACCCTCTCCTTTATTATTTAGATTTGTTACCTCAATAACTTTTCCACCTCGTCCACCCACACTGTCTGCTCCACCACCTTCAGCGGTGGGAAATGCCAATAGTCTCTGTTGCTTTTTTTGATATAAAAAACCAAATACAACCAAAGCTATCGCAATCAAGATTAAATATTTTTTCACTATTACTCCTTAAATAAATTAAATATTTTTTTGCAATTATTATCTATACTATGATTGTCTATTAATATTTTTTCACTGTTTGTAGAGAACTCTGCTCTTAATTTTTTAGATTCTCCTAATTTTAAAATTGAAGAGAGAAGTTCTTGTCTATTTTTTGCTTTTATAAGAAACCCATTTTTTCCATCAATAATACTTTCTGAAATCGCTCCAACATCAGTAGCAATCACAGGAAGTTTATAGCTTAATGCTTCTAATATAACATTGGGAAATCCCTCTGCATAAGAGGGCAAGATGAACCCATCCACCTTTTTATAATAGGGTATAATTTCATTTTTTTCTAACCAACCTGTAAAACAAATATTCGTAGAGGGACTCTTCTCTACTTTACATTTTAACTCCTCTAATAATGTACCTCCTCCAATCAATATAAAGTTAAATTTATCCAATGTTCTATTTTCTAAAACAACATTAATTAACTCTCTTACCCCTTTTTTTTCAACCATCCAACCAACATAGAGAAATGTTACTGTAGAATTATCAAACTCTTTTGAGTGTTTATTTATCTCTATCCAGTTTAAAATCTTAATTAACTTCTCTTTTTTTATGCCTAAATTGGTATATAAAGAGTTCCAACTACCTCCTTGATGTCCAATATAAGACAATCTATTCATCAAGAACTTTTTGATAGGTACTTTGTACTTTTTATCAATAATATGTTGCATAAAATGACCCGAACGAATAAAGAAAAGTGTTTTAACGGTATGTCTTTCAATAACTAATGAAAAAAACAGTTTTTCCCAAAATCCAAACCCATATGAGGTAAATACAACTGCACCGTTGTAACTATTATTTTTTAAGTTTGTCCGTAATTCTCTATACATTCTAAAAGAGCTAAATAGCTTATTTTTTATGGAAGGTACAGGAAAAGTGCTTCTAAAAGTATCTATAATATCATAAGAGATTCTATTATTTTTAATGTATTGAATTAAATTTGTTGTAGCAGTTAGCTGTCCTCCTGCATGATTAATATCTTTATTAAATGGACTAGGACCTAGAATAAGTAATTTTTTTTTCATTTTATCTCTTTTTATTTTGATAATGGTGTCGTTTTCTAAAAAAATATAAAGAGTAACAGATATCTATTAAGGATTTTTTTCGATATTTATACTCTTGATGAATCTGATTTATATCGCCAATAAACTTATCTGAATTTTTTTCAATAAACTTTTCAAACTCTTTAAACTTTAACTCACTCATAGTATTAGGATGCATACATATGGTCCAAATCCCACTTCTTTTCTCTTTAAATCTCCATATCTGTTGTGGTATCCAAAAAAAACCTTTTGCACTATAGGGGTAAAATGAAACTCCATCAGATACTATATTTACAGAAGTTTCCTCTTTTAAAACCTTTAATGTATTATCATCAAAACTATGTGCAGGTGCTACCCAAATATTAAATTTTATATTCTCTTTTTTAAATATTGCACACCCCTTTTGAATTTTATCTCTTTGAATCTCTATATCAACACCAGCAAATTCACTTTGAGTATTCATAGGGACAATACCTCTACTTTTTGATGTATAAATATGTGTATAACCATGAAGAGCAATAGAGTATCCACTCTCTTGCCAAGCTTTAACTTTATCCCAAAAACAGCTATCATACTCATCTATTATCATCTTCTTATCTCTATTATTAGGAATAACAGCAACAATAGGTTTTATACTGTATCTATCTAATACCCTAAATACACGATTCCAATTGCTTCTATTCATAGTAGGACAAGCATCATCCAGACGAATTATATACCTAACCATTATCAAACCCTTTTTAAATTATTTAAATCAATCAATAGAGAGTTTATCTCTAAAGATTTACCTTTTTTTCTATCTTCAATACTCTTCATATCTATCTCTTTATAGTTTAATATAGCCTCTGAAAGTGATATATAATCATCAACATCAACTAAAAAACCACTCTTGCCATCATCAATTAACTCATTCATAAAAGGGATACATCTGGTTGCGACAATAGGCTTTTTGAGATATAAATTTTCTAGTACAGCATTTGGTAAACCCTCTCTTCTTGAGGACAATACAAAAAGATTACTATAATAGAAAAATCTATATGGATTGTCTTGGAAATCCCAAAATTTAACTCTATTCTCAATAGATAGTTCTCTGATTATTTTTTCTAAATTTTTCTTCTCCCCCGCATCTCTACCTATGATATGAAGAAAAAAACTACTACTCCTCTTCTTCTTTAGAACTAGATTAAAAGCATTTATCAGAGTATCAAATCCTTTAACTGTAGATAATCGACCTGCTGCAACAATATTTATCATCGTATTATCAAAAGGATTTGAACTATTTGATATCTTTTTATCTATCAATTCAGTATCTAAAGGATTTAAAAAGCTCTCTATCTTGTCTATATTAATATTATGATATTCAGAGATTTCATCTCTCATTTGTGGCGTTTGGGCTAAGATTTTATCAGCACCCTGATAAGCTTTCTCTAGTAGTAGTCGCATTATCAAACTCAACTCCCCCCTCTCTATCAAAATTTTAGGGGAAGTTGGACTTCTAAAAAGAGTTTTTGGTCTTTCTCTTATAAATACTAAAGCTAAATCTATAGCTATATGTGTACGAAAAAGGGTAGAGTAGATAATGTCAGGTTGAATTTTTTTTATCTCTTTTCTTAATTTCAAAATAGAATAGAGTGTCTTTTTAGAATTCAAGTCAATTATCTTTACATAATTGGGAATGAATTCCAAAAAAGAGCCTCTTTTTTCAACCAAAATCAGATATATATCAAATATATCTCTATCTAGTTTTCTAATAAAATTAACTGTAACTTTTTCAGCACCACCTGCTTCCAGAGTTGATATATAATAGATAATTTTTATTTTTAAACCCATAATAGACTTTTCATATTTTCAAAAAATTTATAACAAGAACTAATGTTATATAAAATAGACTCATGCCAACCCATATTTTTGTCCTTTCAGTTATACTCATCTCTAAATAGCTAAACACCATAAATAGATAGAGTATAGGATATACGGGCATCTGTCTTCTCGTACTAGTAATTATAGTAGCAATGAGTATTAAATATAACATTGAGATAAAAAACATTAAATTTAATTTAAAATCTATCTTGCTTAAAATTTTCTTTTTAAACAATCCGTAAAGTAAAAAGCCCCAACCTAGAAACCATGCTATTCCAGCAATTAAATATGATATTTGAAACAGACCTTTATTGTCTCCTGTAAATATCCATGAAGGAGGAAATGGTTGCATTTGACCATAACTAAATTGGGCTATAATATTAATAGGTATTGGTAATTTGGCAATTTTTGCACCCATACCAGATGCTTGTGTTTCTGAGGGTTTATTACCTGAACTATTTGCTGTCATATCATACACTTCCATCAAGTTAGAATTAAGTACTCCAATTACTATAATCCCTATTAAAATTAGATATATTAATAGTTCAATATATCTGTTGGAGACCATACTTCTAACAAAGAGAAAAAAATAAATAACACTAAAACCCATCATAAATAATCCTGTTTGAGGTCGCAAATAGTATGAAGTAAAAAATGCAAAAATTAATATAATAAAATTTACAATAGATAATTTTTGTAAAATTATATACATAGTAATTATAAACATCAATGCAATATGAGTATCCCTTAATAAGGTACTAGAAAGATATGGGACAAATGAAAAGAAACCATAAATAGTAGCTACCCAGATAGATAGATTTTCAGAAAAATAGAGTCTACTGATACCATACAAGTACATTGGTATAAGGGCAGAAATAAAAACAACAGAGATTTTTAAAATCAAAACACTGTTCTCTTCAAAAAGATTTGCTAAAGTAGAAACAAGACCAAAAAAGTAAACACCAGCTGTCCCCTCTATGTATATTTTATCCAGTTCAAAAAAGGTATAACCCAATTTAAATTTCAAAGCAACAGTATCTGATACCTCACTAAAAAAAAGCTCATCAGACTTAATAAATGGAGAGCCATATACCTCAATTATTCCATAATAAATAATAACTGAATGAATCAAATAAATTAAAAAAAATAGTAAAAAGATATATATTAAATTTCGAATATGTTCAGATTCATTAGAGATAAAAGAGCATAGTACACCAAAAATAAGATATAAGATGGATACAACCAATATAGCGATATTATCTTCTATATATGTCAGAATAGATAAAATAACCAATATTGAAAATAAAAAAATCAATATCCATATACTGTTTTTTTCCATAAGATTAGAATCTCTCCTCTCCTAATTCTAACACATTATTTATTTTTATTAAATTAAAAAAAATTTTTTTAAATACTTATTAGCTATTTTACACAAAAATTGTCTCTTTTTCCCACTTATTTATAACTTTATCTATATGGTATCTACCCATACTGTCTATTTTAGCTCTATCTCCCAATTGTTTTCTTAATGATTTGGACTCTATTAATTTCTCTATAGAGTATTGAAGTGCTTTAACATTACCTACCTCAACCAATATTCCATTATTATTATCCTCTATAATCTCATTAGTACCAGTGGAGCAATTAAAACTTACACAAGGCAGTCCCACACTCATGGCTTCAATTAAAACATTGGGAAAACCCTCTATTCTTGAACTTAATACAAAAATATCTGCATCAACAATACTATTTCTAGGGTTATCTATTACCCCTGGTAGGAAAACTCTATTTTGAAGATTATAATTTTTTATCAATTTTTCTAAAATTTTTCTATCCTTTCCCTCCCCTAAAATTACTAAATTCCAATCTAAATATTTTTTACTTATCTCTACAAATGCTTCTATTAATAAATCAAAACCTTTAATGGCAACCTTTAAACTTCCTACTGCAACTATTGTTGGATTGTTAAATTTAATATTTTTATTACTATTGAAAGTAGGTTTGCTAATTGGATTTGGAATTGATATAACTTTTAAATTTGATATTCCACTATAAAAGCTCTTAACTTCATCTGTTTGAACGACAAGAGCATCAGCAAATGGATATATTATCTTTTTAATAAAAAAACCAATATTATCAGCATAAGGGTCTGTTCTATCTGAAATAATTTTCTTTAATTTTATACCCAAAAGAGCTATAAGTACAATAACATTTGAAGCACTAATAAAACTAATTACTACATCTGGTTTACTTTTTTTTACAAAAGTTCTAATTTTATAGGATAGTATGCATAAATTAAAACCCGTAGTTAATTTAGAGGTAGGAGGCTTTAATGATATGTCAATTCGATTAATAGCTTTATTTAAAACATAAAAATCTTTTTTTTCTTTAGTTGCACCTATGGTAAGAATCGTTATATCCCATCCTTTTTTTGCCCAATAGTTAGATATTTCACTAATAACTCTCTCCGCACCACCTGATGACATTGAACCAATTACAAAAATTACTTTCACGCTATATACTCCTCATACCACATCTGAAATACAATAATATTCCAAATCAGATTATTAAATAACTCCTCTCCATTTTTAAAATTTTTTAATATTGCCGTTAACTCTTCATATTCAAAAATATTTTGTTCTTGAATATAAGCTCTATTCAAATATTTATCAAGTAAGTAATTAATATCTGAACGAATCCACTCTTGTATTGGAACTCCAAAGCCTTGTTTTGGTCTGTCCATCATTTTTTTAGGAAGATATTTATGCGTTAACATTTTTAACAGATATTTTTTATCACCATTTTTATATTTAAGAGAGTGTGGAATACTCATGGCATACTCGATAACATGATAGTCTAAGATTGGTGTTCTCGATTCCAAAGAGTATGCCATCGAAGCCCTATCTACTTTAACTAAAATATCTTCAGGAAGATAGTTAACCATATCTTGTAGCATATACTGCTCTTGTATATTGGTAGAGTATTTTAAAATATCAAAGTATCTTTTTTCAATGGAGTAAGTGTTATCTTTTATTAAATTTTTTATATAAAAACTTGCCGAAAGATATTTAAAATTTATAATGTTCTTATTAGTATTTAAATAACCAAATTTCATTAGTTTTGGATTAATTTTTGAAATGATTTTGTCCATATTTAATAGTTTCTCAAAAGCCCTATAGCCTCTACTGAAATTTTTATATTTTTGATAGTTTAATGCTGTATCATATCTATTATACCCACAAAATAGCTCGTCACCACCATCTCCTGAGAGGGTAACAGTGACACGTTCTTTTGCTAATTTACTTACAAGCATGGTCGGGATTTGAGAAGAGTCTGCAAATGGCTCATTATAATATTTGGGAATATCGCATATTAGCCCCATTGCATCTTTTATAGGAAGATAGAGTTCATGATGATTTGTTCCTAAATAATTTGCTACCTCTTTAGCATAATTGGCTTCATTAAAACTCTTCTCATTAAATCCAATAGTGAAAGTATTGATTGGTTTAGTAGACAACTTTTGCATAATAGCCGAAACTAAAGAGGAGTCATATCCTCCACTTAAAAATGCACCCACAGGAACATCTGAAATCATTCTATAATTAACAGAAGAGGTTAATATGCTATCTAATTCTTGAAGTACCTCCTCTTCACTATCTTCAACCAAAGTTCTATTACAAAAGCTCTCTTCTATTGACCAATAACTATTAATATTAATAGTTTTACTCTTTAAATTAAATTCAAGATATCGACCAGCTTCTAACTTATAGGTCTCCTTAAAAATACTATAAGGAGCGGTAATATAACCATGAAACAGAAATAGATTCAGAGCATCCTTATCTATATCTTTTTTAAAATCTGGATACAACATAAGTGATTTTAACTCTGAGGCAAAAATAAAATAGCCATTGTTCAAACTATAATAGAGAGGTTTTTTACCTATTCTATCTCTTATTAAAATTATTTTTTGATTTTCTTTATCATAGATAGAGATAGCGAACATACCATTAAATCTATCAACAGCTTTTATACCCCATTTCTCATACGCTTTTAATATAACCTCTGTATCACTATCTGATTCAAACCTATAGTTATACTTTTCTAACTCCTCTCTAATCTCTTTAAAATTATAAACTTCTCCATTATAAACTATCTCATACTCTTTATAACTCATAGGCTGATGACCATGTTTTGATAAATCTAAAATAGACAATCTTCTATGACCTAAACCTAGATTATAAAACTCATTGGTATAAAAACTATATCCACTATCATCTGGTCCTCTATGATGAAGAATATCGGTCATAGTGATGAGAGTTTTTTTCTCTGATTTTTTACTGAAATCACAAAATCCTGTTATTCCACACATAATTTATTCTCCATTTTATAATTCCTTATATCTTATAAGTTTTTTAATTTTTACCCTTACTTTTGAGAGTGTCAATGCATTTAAAAATAACAAACATATTCCCAAACCTATTAAACTACTAAAAATTTCAAATCGATTATATAAACTAAAATCAATATCTATATACTTTAAACAGAATAGATAAGCTATTGTAAGTAGCAATGAGGGGAGTATATCTTTTATCAACCAATCGGCATGAATACCTTTTGCAAATTTAGCATGAACAAATGGAGGCCAAATTAGAAAACAGATTAACTGTATACCAAACCATGCAATTCCTGCCCCCAATGCTCCATAATTAGTAACAGCATAAAATACTATAGGTAGTGTAAATAGAGGAAAATAGGTGTTGAACCTAATATGATATTTTAAATTTCCATGAGCAAATTGTAAGTAGTATTGAAATGCTGAAAGAGCTAAAATAGCATTACCAAGTGTATACCAAAATAAAATTGGGGCTGCCCATGTTGCAGCTTCTATATTTCCAGTCCATGCATACAACAACTCATAAGTATAAAAAGAGACAATCCCTACAATTGAAAATATTATAATAGCAATAAACTGTGTTCCATTTCTATATAAAAGTAACATATCTTTCTCTTTACCATTAGATAATAGAGATGTCATTCTTGGAAGAATAGCTTGACTTAAAGGAGATGAAAACTGCATAATTACACCTGAAACAAGTACCACTAAAGTAAAATATCCATATTGTTCAAGTGGTATATAGTGAGATAATAATAGTTTATCTAACTGTGTAAAAACAATCCATACACCAGATGTATATGCTAAACCTAAGGCAAAAGGTGCTATTTTTTTTATAGAGTCTACAGAGGGTAATAAAAAACTACCTTTAGGTAAATTTTTATATACTTTATTTTTTAAAACCATAAATTCAATCATCGCCACCATAGATTGATAGATAAAATAATAAAATATATCATTCGTAATATAGATAACTAATATCAATCCACCAATAAACCTAAATGTTGCGATAGTTACCTTATATATATTAAGCCAAACTTGCTGTTCAAATCCTAAAATCACACCATTATATAAACTTACATACCATCTTAGGACCAAAACAAAACCCATAAGTTGAATAACGTGTTCTACTACCTCATGAGATAATTCTTTAGTTTGAAGCCAATTCGTAGATATCCAACCACTCGATACAAATATCGTAAAAAATATAAAAATTGATAGCACTAATATCATACTTTCAACACTTCTCAATGATAATTTTATATCTATTAATCCATTGATTTTATCTTTAAGCCTTGCTGTTTCTCTTGACAATACTTGACTAAAACCCATATCTAATAACATCATCCAAGAGATTAGCATCGTAAAAAAACCAACCATCCCATATGATTCAGCACCTAAGTACTTAAGATAAATAGGTAGTACGACTATGCCTATAATGATGGTATAAAATCTACCAAGATAATTTGCTATAATATTTTTTTTAAGCATAATTTTTTTTACTCAATAATTTAAACTTAATAGATGCAAATAAATTATGTATATTCTTATTTTTATAAACTAGATACCATACCAACTTCTGCTTAAAAGAGAAATTATTTTTATAAATCTTAAAAACTTTCTCTCTTTGTAAAATATCTGTTGCTCTTCTTTTTATAAATGAAAAAGTATTTTTAGAAATCACTTTATCAATTTCTAATTGAAATTTCTTCTTTAAATCTTCATTAAAAAGATTTAACGCTTTATTATTAGATAATAATATATTTTTTTGTTCTATTGAATTTTTTCTATAACTGTCACACCAACTATTATCAACACCTACTCGATAAATCGACATAATATTATCTATATATAAAGCTCCCCCATGAAGAGAAGAGTACATTTGTAAAAAATAATCACCAAATATATCTGTAGTGTGTAGCCATTTAGGTAGATTTTTAACTGCTTCTTTTTTTAAAATAAGTGAAGATGTTGGAGAAAAACCACCTCTTCCAAGAATTACTTCAGAAGAGGTAAATATTTTATCTTTAGTGGAATATCTATTCAATATTTTTTTCAATTTTATATTTATATTTTCTTTTTCATAAACGGGATGAAAACTCATATGACAATGAGAATTTTCTTTCATTTTATTTATTTGAATCTCTAATTTATTTTCATTTATCCAATAGTCATCACCATCACAAATAGCAAGATACTCTCCTCTTAAATTAGGAATAACAAAAGTAATCAATGGATTTATATTTTTGGTAAATTGATTCTCTTTTTGGTAAATAGGTTTTATAATATGAGGGTATTTTTTCACATATGCTTTAATAATACTGACTGTTTTATCTGTTGATACATCATCATTTATGATTATTTCAAAGGGGAAAGTTGTCTTTTGCATTAAAAAACTATCAAGTGCTTCAGCTATATACTTTTCATGATTAAAAGCCAAACAACAAATACTAACCAATGGCTTATCTCTACTCTTACTCCACGTTTCCATTATATCTTTTTCATCAATTAATAACATTTTTATCTTCCTTTTTATTTTTTATAAAACATCTGTTTCTTTAGCTCTTCTATATTTAGACATAAGCATAATTTTATTAACCATATATTTTTATAAATTTACTTAAGCGTTTAATCAAACATCTTGTAATTTTATCTTTTGGTAAAATAGATATTCTATAAGCTTTTTTTGCCTTCTCTCCTGCGTAGTATTCATATTTAGGTTTTAAAGAGCTAATAGCCTCTATAACATCTTTTACAACTACTATCGTTGGTATAGGTTTTATAATTTCAATAACTTCTCTTTCTATTGCTTTAAAAAAGTACTTATAAACTTCATACAGTTCAGAAGAAATTCGTTTTTTTAATGCATTCCTATATACAGTATTTTTATCCCAAATATCACTCTTTGTGGCAGTTGGAGCAATATAAACCACAAATATACCAAATGGAATCAATTCAAAACGTAAAGAGTCAGAAATTGCACGAACTGCAAATTTTGATGCACTTGAAGCTCCAGTAATTAATATAGATTTTTTATTGTTCATTAGAAATATCCTTGTTTATTCTCTTATCATTTGCTCTTTAAGCTCTTCTCTATCCAAATAGGGACTCATATCTTCATAGGGTCTGCTATAATCTAATAGTGGTGAGACTCTCATATCTTTGCCCAATAAACGAATTTCTATAAGTTCAGGATTATCATTTTGCATACTTTTTTTTATAATCTCTTCAATTTCATTCACCTTAGAGACTTGATAACTCTTAAGACCATAAGATT
>JALTGP010000314.1 GCA_027076905.1 Campylobacteraceae bacterium
TCCCTCAAAGTATCGTAGCAAATATATGTCAGGATGAGAATAGAAATGGTATCTGTGGAGGAGGAGAGCTATTTACCAAAGTGACTATCAACAAAGGGGATAGTATAGATGATATTTGGAAAAAAATATCACTAACTGATGATGGTAGATATTTTTTAGAGACCTATAACCCAGAGTTACCTATCTTGGTTGAGTTGCAAGATGTAGGCAAAGTCAATTTTGATGATGGTAAGTTTACCCTTGCATTTGATGGGTTTACCACCAAAGAGGAGGATAATGAGACTAAAGAGGTCTCTATCTTGGAGTCTATGGTAGATGCTGATGCTTTGAGTAAAGCAGAAGCAGACAAGTTTAGAACCCTAACCAATACAGAGGCACAAGATAAATATTATACAGCACTATTTGATAGTTTAGAGACCAATATTAATACTCTTAGAACCAATGAACTAGATAGAGCAACAGCCATGAGTGCAACTATCAAAGAGATGGCAGATGAGACTATAGCCAATCAAGAACAAGCTGATAGGATTAATGGTTGTGAGAACAATCAAACTTGTGTGGATGAGGAGATAACAAAGATTTCAGATGAGTTGATTATTACAGACGAAGAGGCAACCAAGATAAAATCTCCCCAAGAGACTAACAGCACCACACCCGAAGCAACCCCAACAGCTCTGTCAGGAGCAGAAGAGGTTTATGGTAAATGGGTAAAGCCGTCACGGAGTGTTTGTGAGAATGGTGGGGGATTTTATACCAATGATTGTAGGGCTAATTGGGAAAATGCAAAAACCATCTGTAGTGCCACTGGAGGTAGTTTGCCTACCAAAGAGGTCTTAGGAGCTGTTGTTACTGATTGTGGAGGGGTTCTTGGTGATTATGATAATAATAGCAAAAATGAATCCTATCAAGCTTGTTATAAAAAGAGAGGATTTACCTCTAACTATTATTGGTCGTCTACTACGGATGCGTCTGTTTCTAGCAATGCTTGGGTTGTGTTTTTCCGCTATGGCGGTGGCTATTGGGGTAGTAAGACGGATGAGAATTATGTTAGGTGTGTAAGGGGACAGTGATTTGATTTTTGATTAAATATCTTGCAAAATTTGGCGTTGATGATTTTGGTTCAATGCTGATGAATTAAGGAATTCATACTTAATTTAAAATCTTTTTACTATGTATACTCTCGTATATATTCCCACCAAGACGATGGGAGAAAGAGAAAAAGGGTATAATATGCTTAATATTAAAAAGGACAGAGACGAATGAAAAAGATAATATATGGTATCAGTAATTTCAAAATGGCAAAAGAGGACAACTATCTCTATATTGACAAAACCAAACATATTGAAAAATTAGAGACTATCAATGAAAAATATCTTATCTTTTTACGCCCAAGACGCTTTGGAAAATCCCTTTTTCTCTCTACTCTACAATACTATTATGACGAAAATTCAGCTCATGAGTTTGATGCTATTTTTTATGACACCTATATTGGTAAAAATCCAACTCCTCTAAAAAGTAGCTATAGGATTCTATTTTTTGAGTTTTCAGGGATTAATACGGACAGTGGAATGGAGATTATCTATGAGGGGTTTAAAGATAATATTAAATCGGCTATCTATAGATATTTTTCTAATTATGGTTATGATATTAGTAGAGAGAGTTTAAATAGTATAGAGACACCTACAGGGTTATTAAAATACTTTTTTGATGTGGTTGAAGATGATAAAATCTATCTTCTCATAGACGAATATGACCAATTCGCCAACGCAATATTGGCTTATAGTATGCAAGATTTTCTAAAAATAGTAAGCAAAGGTGGGTTTGTAAGAAGTTTTTACGAAGTAATAAAAGGAGCAACACAAACAG
>JALTGP010000315.1 GCA_027076905.1 Campylobacteraceae bacterium
CTTGAACGCTCTTTTGCTGATAGTTTGTGTAGATTTTTATTATTTAGTTTTATATTTTTAGAGGGAGTAATGCCACATAAAATTTTGGCTAGAGTTGATTTACCTGCTCCATTTGAACCCAAAATAATTAGATTTTCATCTGGGTTTAAATGTAGGTTGATATTGGTTAGAATTTGGTTGGAGTAGTTTTTAATAGTCAGCATAATTTTATATAAAATTATAGCTGATAAAAATTAAATAGAGTCTATTACTCTATAGCTATTCTCTGTTGCTTGGCTTGAACATTGATGATGCGTTATATAATGGAGTGCCTCTTTTAAAGAGTTTTCCTCTCTATCTCCAAAGTTTTTATAGATATTATCAGAGACCAAGCAGGTAGGGTAGAGACCATTTGGACTTATCATCTCATGGTCACTATTTTGTGCTTTGGTATTGATAAGAAAAAGAGCTTTGTTACAGAAAACTCCTAAGCTATTATAGGCATATGGTTTACCACAAGTCTGTTGACCTATTTGAACAACTTCAATATTACTTCCTGAGGCTTTTAGATTTTTCATAAGTTGTTCACTAGCAGAGCAGGTACGTTTTGAGGTGATAACGATAAGACGCTCTAGATTGAGTTGATTGTTGTTAAAATCTTCAAAATAAGTCGTGTAGTTTAAACTTGAATATTTGGCATTAAATAGATACTGTGCTGATACTTTATTACTCAGATATGTTCCTCCAATTAATGATGCGAGGTGATTAGCAATAACTGTGTCACCTCCTCCGTTATAGCGTAAATCAATAATCAAATCATCTATTTTTGCTGTTTTGAATTTTGAAAAAAGATGGTCTATTTCATTTTTTTCGGAAGGTATAAAATCACTAAGAACCATATATCCTACTTTTTTATTCTCAATACGATAGATTTTTACATGGCTAATGGTGTGAACATTATAGCTATACTTTATTACTCTTTTCTTATGACGATTTCCATTATTCCAAAAAGTAAACATAATATTATTACTAGTTTTAAGCCTCTTTTTAATACGATTTAAGTTGGAAGCTATAGTTGAAATATTATCTACTTTGGTGATAATATCACCACGTTTTAGACCTGCTTTATCAGCAGGTGAATTGGGGTATACAAAAACAACTGCTAGTGCCTCTTTTCCATTTTTTAATTGAATAAGAAAAGGTATAAATCCAAAATTATTAAATTTTCCATCTCCTGCAAATCCACTTTCTCTTTTTAAATCTATAATATGACTAAAAAAATCATTTTCATTTTTTAATGACATTAATAGATGTTCAGGTGAGTTATATTCATTGGTAGAGTCAAGAAATGCAACATCATCTTTCCAAAGATAAGAGTCATGTAGTGCCTCATAGACATACTTCTTTTGATTTTCTATGGAGCATGAGCTAGGAGCTTCTACTGCATAAAATGGTTGATTTGATAGTAAAAAAGTAGATAAAATTATAAATAATGGTATAAGCTTTTTCAAAATTCCTCCTATATTTTCTAATGAGGTTCATTGTAACATAAAGAAATATAATAAAATATTAATTAGTAATATATTTTTCTAAAATTATCCTAAAATCCCTCAAAAATAGAACTAACCTATCACTAGGAACACCAGCATAATACTTATCAATAAAATATATAGAGTTACTCTTCGTCGCACTAATAGGTAAAGATTTCCACGGCTCTAACAGCTCTTTTTTAGTTAGCCTTTTATCTTTTCTATAAGGAGCTAGAAGTATCACTATGTCAGGATTGGTAGCGATGATATTTTCCATATTTAAAACAGGTTGCCCTTTTCTTTTAGAGTTTAAAGCATTTTGGTTGCCACTTTCTTCAATAATATCATTAAAATAGAGGTTTTGACCAGCTACAAATATCTGTTTATCAAGAGAGGTATTGTGTCCTATAACCATAAGAATCTTTTTATCTTTAACTATCCCTTTTATAGATTTTAAACTACTGTTGATATCAGAAACTATTTTAGTAGCATTTTGCTCTCTATGAAATAGCTCTCCTAATGTTATTATAGAATCTCTAATATTATCAAGCGTATCTATATGGACTATTTGGTTTTTGATATTAAGCTTGGTAAGCTGTTGACTTAGTTTGTTGTTATTTTTTTGCATCACTACCATGCTAGGGTTTAGAGCGATAATCTTCTCTAAACTAGGAGAAAAATACCCACCAACCTTTGTCACTTTTAGTGTCTCTTTTGGATATTTACAATACTCAGTATTTCCAACCACCTGCTCACCTGCACCAATGGCATATATAATCTCATTGATAGAGGGGCTAAGAGTGATAATCCTCTCTTTGGCATTCAAAGAGAGTGTAAAAAATAGTAGGGCAAGAAGCTTAATATTCAAGTTTAACCCCAAAATAGACAGCACGAGGAGAGGTAGAGTACCCATCAACTGTCTGATATCGCTTATCCATAATATTATCTACTTTCCCATAAACACTAAATTTAGGAGAGATTTGATAGTTGGTGCTAAAGTTGGCAATGGTGTATTTTCCTGTCTGTTGTCCCTGCTTATCGTCTCGACTAAATCGCTCACCCACATACTCACCATTTAAACCAAGGTGTAACTTTTCAACTCCATAGTAGTCCACACCAAGCTTTAGAGTTTTCTCAGGTCGTCTTGCTAGAGTTTTACCCTTTTCATTGGTCGCATCTAGGTCTGTATAGCTAGTTGAGATTAAAAAATCTTCACCTATATTGGTCTGATATCCAATCTCAACCCCTTTGATTGTAGATGTTCCTTCAATATTATTATACGCCCCACCAAGCCAACTACCATCATCACCATAAATAGAGACATAATCTATCATATCTTCGACTTTGGTTTTAAAATAAGTGATTTTTGCTCCCCTCAACTCTGCTGAGATATCCCATGACTTGGTATTTTCGGAATTTAGGTTTCTATTTCCACTGTATGGGTCATAGAGATTGTTAAGGGTAGGGACGTTGTACGCTGTACCATAGTTGAAACTTGTAGTAAGACCATCAATGTTATGATGAACCCTCTTTAGCCCTATCTTCCCTGTGGTTTTACTATCAAATGCTGTATAGATATCTCTTCTAAGAGACTGGGTTAAAATGGTTCTGCTTTTCCCATTTTTATTAAATGTATTGCTGTTGGTTATAAAAATAGCTCTGTTTTTATATTCTCTGCTAATCGCATTATCATGAGCAAATTTTTTATAATCAGCACCAACTATTACAAAATCTTCATCTCTATAGTCTACTTTTCCATTTGCTCCATACTCTCGAACATCTCCATCATAGTTAGAACCATAAGCAGGAAACTCACGGCTAAAATCAGAATTAGAGGCGTATAGATTAATATCTACAAGAGCATTTTTATTGTGATAATCTACTCTTGAAAATTTACTTTTAGAGCTTGAATCATAAGTGCTGTTATTGGCTTTATCCTCTGGGCTATCTTTCATTGCTCCACCATCAAACTCACTCTTTGCATCTATAATGGTATGAGAAAGGGTTATTTTGTTATTGGCATCAATAGAGACTCCTGCGTCAAATGAGATAGTAGTGTTTTCGTATCCATCATCTTCATACTTGGTCACATCATCACCATGAGGTACTTGTGCTGAGAAGCCATCAGTTTTTAGTTTTTTAGCATTTAGCTTAACATAATAATTCTCTGCACCATAAGATAGAGTTGCACCAAAATCAGAGCTTGTAAACTCTCCATACTCTGCTGATAGCGTATTGTGAAAACCTTTTTTAGCTTTTTTAGTGATGATATTAATCACCCCAGCAGAGGCATCTGCTCCCCAAATCCCAGATTGTGACCCCTTTATCACCTCTATCTGTGCGATATCTGCAACGATGAGGTTTGAAAAATCTGTACCACTTAGTCCTGTGATATCATTTTGTCGTACTCCATTGAGTAGAACCAGCAGACGTTTACTAGCCATTCCTCGCATATAAATGGCTGTTGATGTTCCCAATCCACCATTAGAGGTAAAGTTAATTCCTGATAGTGAATTTAGGGCTTGGGTTACTGTGGTGTAGTGCCTCTCCTCTATCTCTTGGGCTGTGATGACCTCTATGTTTGAGGTAGTACTGTTTATATTTTGTAGGGTTTTAGTAGCAGAGATAACATTTATATCCTCTAGCTTCTCATTTGCAATTAGATTTATATTTAAGAATATACCTGTAATTAGGCTCAGTTTTATGGTGTGTTTCATATTTTACCTTTGAAGATTATGGTTATGGTTATTTGAATTGTGATTTTTATAAATAAGCGTAAAGGTATAGGTAGGGGGGCGAGGTCTTATACTCTTGGTACTCAAAGGTATGCTTATGGTACTTATGGTTGCTATCAATTGTGCATAGTTTAAACAGAGTTGAATAAAGAGCAATAATTGCTAATGAAAAATAACGCTGTTTGTGTCCTTTTAGATGTTTCATATGATGCATTATACTTTAAATAGCTTGAAGCAGGATAGTTGCTTTGAGTTATAAGGCGATTTTATGGTTAGAATAGGTTATAATTAAGTTACATAGTTTAACTTAGAGAAACAGGATTTTTATTGAGAAGCTTACGCTTATTTTTATATCTATTATCTATTTTCATAGTACCATTGTCTATAAATGCGGCAAAGGTTAATCATGTCAAGTGGGAAGAGGGACTTGATTTTGAGAGTTATCTGGAGTGTTATGGTGTTCCTGAAACACTTATTGATACACTAGATAGGGACGATGTAGAATTAATATCTGAAATAGTAGATAACCGAAAATATTATGAGATGATAGCTACCAATGGTACATTGCTTCAATCTCTTATCCCTATAGGAGAGGAGATGCAGTTGCATCTTTTTATGACTCCTAAAGGGTATAAGTTGGAGATTATACCAATAGCCTATAAAAATGATACCTATATTGCCCAGCTCTCTGTAAAAAACTCTCCCAATTTAGATATTATCAAAACGGTCAAAAACAGACGTTTAGCGAGTGAATTTTCTAGGGTACTAAAAGATAGTGTTAATTTTAGAGGTATTCAAAGGGGAGATAAATTAGCAATTGTTTATGACCAAAAGATGCGTTTAGGTCAGCCAATTGGAATGCCTGATATCAAAGTCGCTATGATAGAGACAGCTGGTGAGGAACACTATGTATTTAAACATACGGACCAACGATATTATGATGAAGATGGAAAAGAGCTTATTAAACGTTATATGAGAAAACCACTTAATCATATACGGATTACTTCTTCTTTTACCCATAGAAGATATCACCCCATACAGAAGCGTTGGAAAGCACATCTTGGAACAGATTTTGGTGCAAAAAGAGGTACGCCTATCTTGGCAGTTGCCAAAGGAAAAATTATTTTTTCAGGTTGGAAAGGTGGCTATGGTAAAGTTATAAAGATAAAGCATGATGATGGTTATGTGAGTCTTTATGCACATCAGAGTAGAATAAAGGTAAAAAAAGGAGCATTTGTATCAAAAGGTGATATTATTGGTTTTGTAGGCTCAACAGGACGAAGCACAGGCCCTCACTTGCACTTTGGTATTTATAAAAATGGTCGTGCCATTAACCCTATGAGGGTTGTAAAATTTAAAACAGAGGGATTGTGGGGAAGTGGCAAGAGAGCATTTATTAATAGAAAAGATATCTATAAGAGGATTATCACTCAAATTATAGATGATAATAGACCCTCTTATATATGGAACAGTATCGAAGAGCGTTCAGTAAGCCCTAAAATGAAAAGTTATTATAGAAGCCTAGGATGGTAAATGGAAAATGGAAAATAGAATAGAAGATTTTAAACTTAAAGCATTAGAAAACCCAAAATTTATAGAATCAGCTCTTGTCACCTATAAACAAAATGGAATAGAAAAAAGTTGGGAGGTAGTCAAAGCTCATAACTCTGTAGCTGTACTTATCTATCATAAAGAGCATGATAGCTTTATTTTAGTTAAACAGTTTCGTCCTGCTGTCTATATGGATGGAACACAAGATGGTCTAACTGTAGAGCTATGTGCAGGGATAGTTGATAAATCAATTTCACTAGTAGAGATTGCTAAAGAGGAGATACTTGAAGAGTGTGGGTATAGTGTTGACTCCACTAAGATAGAGCGTATTACAATGGTCAATAATGCTGTAGGTTTTGCAGGAACAAAACAGACTCTATTTTATGTAGAAGTGGATAAGTCTATGCATACCCATAAAGGTGGTGGGATAGATACAGAACTCATAGAAGTAATAGAGTTACCTATCTCAAAGGCAAGAGCGTTTATTTATGATGAGTCTATTGCTAAAACTACAGGATTACTTTTTGCCTTTATGTGGTGGTTTGATAAAAATAAAGTGTAATTAGATTTTATTTAAACTAAGCCCCACTTTTCCTTTTTCTATATCTATACTTATCACTTCTATTTGACTTAGATATTGATTGACAGATAGAACTTCAAGTGGGTGTTTAATTCTTTTTTGACTCATTTGTGAGATGTGTATCATTCCATCATTTTTTAGTCCAATGTCTACAAAAGCTCCAAAGTCAGCGATATTTCGTACCACACCTGAGACGATACTACCCTCATGGAGCATTTTTATATCTGTTAAATCATCTCTAAATGGTATGCTCGGTAGCTCTTCTCTTGGGTCAAATCCTGGTTTTGCTAACTCTTTGATAATATCTCGTAGAGTTGACTCTCCTATATTTAGATTTTGAGCCAGAGTTTTGGTATCAGATATATTTTCTATTTTTTCAAGTTCTGATGCTACTTTATAACTCTCAGGGTGAATTCCTGTATTGTCAAAAATACTTTTTCCTTCACGAATTCTGATAAATCCTGCTAACTGTTCATAAGCTTTTGCTCCTAATCCTTTAACTTTTAGTAGCTCTTTTTTTGTTTTGAATATACCATTTTCTTCTCTATATTCTACAATACTTTTTGCTAATCTTGAACCCACCCCTGCTACAAAAGAGAGCAAGGAAGCAGAAGCAGAGTTGACATCAACACCCACACGATTGACCAAGTCTTCAACTCCCTCATGAAGTTTTCTAGTTAGTAGCTTTTGGTCAACATCATGTTGATATTGACCAATTCCAAGAGACTTTGGGTCTATCTTGACCAGTGCTGCCATTGGGTCACGTACACGCCCTGCTATAGAGATTGCTCCACGAACAGTAACATCAAGATTGGGGTATTCTTCTGATGCTACTTTAGAGGCTGAGTATACGGATGCTCCTGCTTCTGAAACTACGGTATATTTTAGTTCTCCCTTTAACTCTTTGTTGATTTTTGCAAAAAATTCTTGGGTCTCTTTTGAAGCCGTTCCATTACCGATAGCTACCCCTTGAATTTTATATTTTTTGACCAATTCCAGAACTTTTTTAGCAGAGCCTTCATAGTCAGATTTTGGAGGAGTGGGAAAAATTAGAGCATCTTCTAAGTATGCTCCATTCTCATCAAGAACAACCAGTTTACACCCTGTTTTGTATGCAGGGTCTGCTCCTAAAAGTACTTTGCCTGTGACAGGAGGGGTCATCAGTAGTTGGGTTAGATTTTTTCCAAAAACTTCAATTGCTCCTAAATCTGAACGCTCTTTTAAAAGGGAGGATACTTCTCTCTCTATTGATGGGAAAAGTAACCGTTTAAACCCATCTTTGTAGGCTTCAAAAAGTACTTCTTTTGAGCTTCCCATATGGTCACGGAGTTTATAGCGTTTTAGAGTATCTAAATAACGTTCGCTGTCGATAGTAATTTTAACCAAAAGCTCTTTGTTCTTTTCACCTCTTTTAATGGCTAGGTATCGGTGTGATGGTACAAAAGCTATTTTTTCACTATGGTTTTTATAATTTTTATAGACCCCTTGCTCATCAAATTTTTTACCTGCTTTTACTTGTATCATCCCATGTTTAACTGTCATTTCTCTTATGATATTACGCTCTTTTGCTGAGTCTGAAAAACGTTCTGCTATGATATCTTTTGCTCCTTTGATTGCATCTTCACTATTTTTTACTGAACCTTTTACAAATACTTTGGCTCTACTTTCAAGCTCTTTTTTATCAAGTTTAGCTGATTGTAAAAGATTAGCAAGAGGTTCTAATCCATTTTTAATTGCTAAAGAGGCACGACTATTTTTTTTCTCTTTGTAGGGGCGATAGATATCTTCTAGCTCTGTTATTGTCTTTGCTTCACTTATCTCTTGATGTAGTTGTGAAGTCATCTGTTCTCTTTGGTTAAGTAACTTAATAATCTCCTCTTTACGTTCAAGTAGCCGTTTTGCTAAGATATAGACCTCGTGAAAGTCACGAAGCACATCATCCTCTGCACCACCTGTCATCTCTTTTCGATAACGAGCGATAAAAGGGATGGTTGCTCCCTCATTGAGTAACTGTAAAATATTGGTAATTTGATTTTTATTAAGTTTGGTTTTTTGTGTTAATAGTAGTATCAGCTCTTGCATCGGCTATATTCCTTTTATTTTAAAACTTTTACGATGGATTGGAGAGTATCCAAACTCTCTAATCGCTTCAATATGAGCTTTTGTTCCATACCCTTTGTGCTTTTCAAAACCGTAATTGGGGTAGTGTTTAGAGGCTTGGATAATGGCTCTGTCATGAGTTACTTTTGCTAAGATACTAGCAGCACTTACTTCGGCTATTTTGCTGTCTGCTTTGACCATAGTAGTGACTCCTAAAACTCCAAAAGTTTGATTTCCATCAAAAAGATAAACCTCAGCTTGTAGATGGTTTAAAATAGACTCCAAACCTCTACTTAAACATAGACTAAGTCCTATTTTATCTATCTCTTGTGGGCTAAAGCTTATGATGTGATGTTGACTGTTTTGGATAATGATTGGGTAGAGTGCTTCTCGTTTTTTCTCAGAGATTTTTTTTGAGTCCATTAATCCCTCTATGGGGTTGGTTAGGATAACTCCTGCCATAACCAAATCACCTGCTAGTGGACCTCTTCCTGCTTCGTCTATACCACATAAACTAGGCATTGTTTATCTCCTCAATCAACGCAATAAACGCCTCACCATATCGCTCAAATTTTACCTCACCAATACCGTGTATCTCTAACATTCCTGCCTTGTCCGTTGGCATAATATTTGATAATTCTTTAAGAGTTTTATCTGAAAATACAACATAGGGAGGGACTTTGTTCTCTGTGGCTATAAATTTTCGTAGCTCTCGGAGTTGGTCAAATATCTCCACCTCATAATCATCAAAATAGGTTACTTTTTTCTTCTCTTTGGCTTTTTTTAGGATGAGTCGCTCTTCTCGTATGCTTACCTCTTCTCCACCTTTTAGTATCTCAACCCCTCTATCTGTAAGATGATAGACTCTATACTCACCAATGCCCACTGCTCCAAGCTCTAAAAGTTTATCGGAGATGGTTAGCCATTGTGGTTTGGAGTAGTTCTCTCCTATGCCATAAACAGAGAGTTGGTCGTGACCATTGGTTAAAATTCTCTGCTCTTTGCTTCCTCTTATAACATCTATCACGTAGTGTATTCCAAAAGATTGTTTGGTTCGATATATGGCTGAGAGTAGTTTTTTAGCATCCTCTGTGATATCAATGCTATTTCTATCGGGATTGATACAGTTATCGCACCTATCTTTACAGGCATTTATTGAGTCATTAAAATAGAGTGCTATCTGTTGGTGTCGGCAACTCTCCGAATCAGAAAATCTGGAGATGGTGTTGATTTTTTCATAGGCGTTGGTTTTATAAGGGCTATCGGGTAGCTCATCTATAAAGCCTTTTTGTTGCACAATATCCCCTGCTGAAAATAGAAGTAAGGTCGTAGCATCAAGACCATCTCGTCCTGCTCGTCCTATCTCTTGGTAGTAGTTCTCTAGGGTTTTTGGGAGGTTCATATGCACTACAAACCGTATATTACTCTTGTCTATTCCCATACCAAAAGCGATAGTGGCTACTACAATATTTAAATTGTCACTGATAAAATCATGGTAGACCTTTTTTTTGACTTCAGTTGGAAGACCTGCATGAAAGGCTTCGGCTCTGTATCCCTGTTTTTGTAGATATTTTGCAACAGATTGGGTCTGTTTTCTTGAAAATGCGTAGACAATTCCTGCACTGCCCTCTTGCTCTTTTAAAAAAGTGGTCAGTTGTCTTCTTCCATCACTTTGGCGATGCTCTGCTGTGATGGTGAGATTTTTACGAAAGAGTGAACCTGTGACAATTTTTGGACTCTTTAGGCGTAAATTTGAGGCGATATCTTCTCTAACCAAGGTGGTGGCTGTGGCTGTAAATGCTGTGATGGTAGTGGTAGGAAAAGAGGTTCTCAATTGGGACAACATTCGGTAGTGTTCTCTAAACTCATGACCCCATTCACTCACACAGTGGGCTTCATCAACTACAAAAAAATTAATATTTAAATCCATTAAAAAAGTCAAAAAGTAGTTATTCATTAGGCGTTCAGGGGCTACATAGAGTAGTTTTATCTGATTGTTATAGAGTGCTTGTTCTATTTGGCGTGTCTCCTCTATGCTTTGCATGGAGCTTAACATCTCGGCAGGTATTCCATTTTCTCGTAATGCTACTACTTGGTCATGCATTAGGGCTAGTAGAGGAGAGACTACCACGGTAACTCCTGACATGAGTAGAGAGGGGAGTTGGTAACAGAGAGATTTTCCTCCTCCTGTGGGGAGTATCATCAGTACATCTTGTTGGTTCAAGATGGCATCTATCACCTCCTCTTGTTGCTCTCTAAAATTTTGATGTCCGAAGTAGTGTTGTAGTGTTTGGAATTTATTCATGGTGTCATTTTATCTCAATTTTCTGTATAAAAACATAAATGAATTAAAAAATAATATTTTATAAATCTTATGTTATATTTTGAATTGTGATTGTTTCTATTAATATTATTTTATAACTTTTTTTTTTAAATAATATCTAAATCAGTATAATTTTTAATCTCTATGCTATTATAAAATAAATATTATAGTTAAAAATTAAAATTAAGGTGGATTAAAGTTATGTTAAAAAGAGTTCTGTTTTATATGATGACTAGTGTAGTGTTATCTTATGGTAGTTCCAATGATGAGATAGGTTTTAATGTGATGACCACCTCTATTATCAATGAAGATAGTTCCAAATTTTCTAACTATGGTCTAGGCGGCTCTTTTCAGATGAGTCGCTATATTGTGAGTCCTAGATTTGATTTAGACTATGTAAGTATCTCAGATTATTCAGGAGTAGATTCACTTTTTAAAGGCTCTATTAATGGGGTTTATGAGTTTGAAAACCATACTAAAGTTCTGCCTTATGGGTTGATTGGGTTGGGGTATGAGAAGGTAACTCCAGATATCAAAGATAGATTTGAGAGTCACCCTTTTGTTCAAGCAGGGGTGGGATTAGCCTATAAGCTTACGCAGGGTTATAAGATGAAGATTGAAGCTAAAAAATTACAGATTTTATCAGGTAAGAATGAAGAGAATGAAATGATACTCTCCTTTGGCGTTAGCTTTCCTTTAGGATACAGAAAGAAGAAAACTATAAAAAGAGTACATAGAGTTCAACCCTTAATACCTGTTCTTGTAGATGAACCACAACAAGAAAAATGTCCTAAAAAAATTAATGGAGCAGATAGAGATAGAGATGGAGTTGAAGATAGAGTAGACCAATGCCCAAATACTCCTTGTGATTTTGTAGTTGATAGTTATGGTTGTCCTATTAAGCTAACATTGAGGATAAATTTTGCTATTGGTTCTGCATATATTGAAGAGAACTCTATTCATAAAATAGAAAAATTTGCTACTTTTCTTTTGAAAAATAGAGGTAGTATGGTCAAAGTTATAGGACATACAGATAGTGTTGGTACAGATGCTAACAACTTAAGACTATCGCTTAAACGAGCAAATGCTGTGGTTAATAAACTCTTGGAGATGGGGGTAAGTCAATCACGAATTAAAGCCGATGGAAGAGGTGAGAGGCAACCTCTTGTTAGTAACCATACTGATGAGGGAAAGAGTAAAAATAGGCGTATTGAGATTATTTTGAGTTATCCAAATATAGATAGAAGGAGAAATTAGATGAAAAAAGTAGCATGGGTTTTAGTCTCTCTTTTTATTTTAAGTGGATGTGGAAAGGATAGAGCAAAAGCCATTAATAGTAAAAGTGTTTTGGGTCTCTCTAGTGAAAATTTGGACAGTGATAAAGATGGGATACTCGATAGTGTTGAGGGTACAAAAGATAGCGATGGTGATGGGATAATAGATGCGTTGGAGTCCATACTTAAAGATACGGATGGTGATGGTGTACCTGACCAGCTTGACCGTTCAAACAGTGACCCCACAAATGACAGTGATGGAGATGGTATCTCTAATCAGTATGAGCTGATAGCAGGAACAGACCCTTTAGATGGAAACAGTACGCCCAATCTTGGAGGAGACAGAGACCATGATGGACTACCTGATATTATTGACCCCAATGATAATAACGCTGATAGTGATGGAGATGGTATAAAAGATGGGGATGATTCTGATGTTGATGGAGATGGATTGATTGACAACGGAGTTGATCATGATGGTGATGGTATCAACAACAATGCAGATAAAGATGATGATAATGACGGTTTAGAGGATGACAAAGACAATAATGACCACAATTATGACAGTGATGGAGATGGTATTCCTGATGGTGTTGACAGTGATAGTACAGGTTTAAAAGATAGTGATGGAGATGGGATAATTGATGAGGCTGATGCTGATATGGGTGGTAAAGATAGTGATGGTGATGGAATTAATGATGCGTATGACCAGATAGATAACCGTAAAGATAAAGATAGCGATGGGTTGGCTGATGATATTGACCCCAATGATAACAACTCTGATATTGATGGTGATGCGATTCCTGATGGGGCAGATGTCGATGTAGATGGTGACGGAGAGAACGATAATGGAGCTGATAGTGATAACGATGGAATTAATGATAGGTCTGATGTAGATAATGATAATGGTGTTGATACCGATGGAGATGGAATAGCTGATAGACAGGATACGATAGATGAGAGTACGGATGATGACAATGATGGTCTATCCAATGATGTTGATACCAATGATAAAAACCATGATAGTGATGGAGATGGCATTCCTGATGGGGCTGATGTTGATGTCGATGGTGATGGTATTAATGATAATGGTTTTGATACCGATGGAGATGGTATAAACGATGAGTCTGATGTAGATGTCAATGGCGATGGAGCTAATGATAATGGGGTTGATAGTGATGGAGATGGTATAAACGATGAGCAGGATACGATAGACAATAGTAAAGACAGTGATGGTGATGGATTGCCTGATGATGTTGACCCTGATGACAGCAATAGCGACACCGATGGAGATGGTATAAAAGATGGTGATGATGCTGATGTTGATGGTGATGGAGTCATGGATAATGGAACGGACTATGATGGTGATGGGATAAATGATGGTGGTGATTTGGATGATGATAATGATGGATTGCCTGATACGATAGATACCAATGATAAAAATTACGACAGTGATGGAGATGGAATTCCTGATGGGGCTGATGTTGATGTCGATGGTGATGGTATTAATGACAATGGAGTCGATAGTGATGGTGATGGGATTAATAATAAATCTGATGCAGATATCAATGGGGATGGTGTTAATGATAATGGAGTCGATAGTGATGGTGATGGCATTGCCGATGAGCAAGATACCATAGATAATAGCAAAGATAGTGATGGTGATGGGTTGCCTGATGATATTGACCCCAATGATAACAATAGTGATATAGATGGAGATGGAATCCCTGATGGTGAAGATGTAGATGTTGATGGTGATGGCACAGTTGATAATGGAGCTGATAGTGATGGTGATGGGATTAATGATGCACATGATAACGATGATGACAATGATGGCTTGGCTGATGATGTAGATACCAATGATAAAAATTATGACAGCGATGGTGATGGTATTCCTGATGGGGCTGATGCCGATGTTAATGGTGATGGTATACTTGATAATGGAGCTGATAGTGATGGAGATGGGATAAACGACAGGTCTGATGTCGATGTCAATGGTGATGGTAATAATGATAATGGAACGGATAGTGATGGTGATGGAATAGCCGATACACAGGACACAATAGATAACAGTCAAGATAAAGATGGCGATGGATTGCCTGATGATGTTGACCCCAATGACAACAGTGCTGATAGTGATGGTGATGGCATAAAAGATGGAGATGATGCCGATGTCAATGGTGATGGGATTAATGACAATGGAGCTGATAACGATGGGGATGGGGTCAATAACCATGCTGACAATGATGATGACAGTGATGGACTACTCGATGCTGTAGACAGTAATGACTACAATTATGACACCGATGGTGATGGTATTCCTGATGGGGCTGACGCAGATATTGATGGAGATGGTACGCTTGATAATGGAACAGATAGCGATGGTGATGGGATAAATGATAAATCCGATGTGGATATCAATGGAGATGGCGTTGATGATAATGGATTGGACTCCGATAATGATGGTATCTTTGATGATTATGACCCCATAGATGATAGTGTGGATAGTGATAATGATGGATTGCCTGATGATATTGATATAAATGATAACAATCCTGATAGTGATGGCGATGGAATTCCTGATGGGGCTGATGTTGATGTTAATGGAGATGGGATTGATGACAATGGCGTTGATAGTGATGGAGATGGTATTGCTGATAAATCTGATGCAGATGTTGATGGAGATGGTACGATTGATAATGGCGTTGACAGTGATAATGATGGCATTAATGATGCTCATGATACGGTAGATGATAGTAGTGACAGTGACGGAGATGGTCTAGCTGATGATATCGACCCCAATAACCATAATTATGACACCGATGGCGATGGAATTCCTGATGGAGCAGATGTTGATGTTGATGGCGATGGGGTTAAGGATAATGGCGTTGATAGTGATGGCGATGGTATCAACGATAAATCCGATGTCGATGTCAATGGAGATGGGGTTAATGATAATGGCGTTGATAGTGATGGCGATGGCATCTCTAATGAAGAGGATACCATAGATAACAGTCAAGATAAAGATGGTGATGGATTGCCTGATGATGTAGACCCAAATGATAACAGTGTTGATACAGATGGTGATGGGATTAAAGATGGCAATGATGCTGATGTCGATGGTGATGGTGTGGTTGACAATGGCAGTGACCATGATGGAGATGGTATAAATGATGCAGGAGACCCCGATGATGACAATGATGGACTCCTCGATGAACAAGACCCAAATGATAATAACTTTGATACCGATGGTGATGGTATCCCTGATGGGGCTGATGCCGATGTCAATGGTGATGGAATTATAGACAATGGACCTGATAGTGATGGTGATGGGGTGAATGATGCGTATGATGATGGAGACAATAGTAGTGACAGTGACCATGATGGATTGCCTGATAGTTTGGATGCCAATGACCACAATTATGATAGTGATGGTGATGGTATCCCTGATGGGGTAGATGTTGATGTCAATGGAGATGGTATCAATGACAATGGGGTTGATAGTGATGGAGATGGCATTAATGATATAGCAGATGCTGACACAGAGGGTAATGGGGCAGACAGTGATGGTGATGGTATTGCTGATAAGTATGATACGATAGATGATTCCAAAGATAAAGACAAAGATGGATTGCCTGATGATATTGACCCTGATGATAATAACGCTGACAGTGATGGTGATGGAATTCCTGATGGGGCTGATGCAGATATAGATGGTGATGGAATAATTGATAATGGAATTGATAGTGATGGTGATGGGATTAATGATATTACAGATGTAGATGATGATGGAGATGGACTTTTAGACATCTACGACCCAAATGCCAATAACCCTGATACCGATGGTGATGGTGTCCCTGATGGAGTAGATGCTGATATTGATGGTGATGGAATTTTAGACAATGGATTAGATACCGATGGAGATGGGATTAACGATACAGCTGATATAGATATTGATGGAGATGGTATCATTGATAATGGAGTTGACAGTGATGGTGATGGGATTAATGACAAAAATGATATTGTCAATAACTCTAAAGATAAAGACCATGATGGTCTACCTGATGACCTAGACCCAAATAGTAGAAACCCTGATACTGATGGAGATGGTATTCCTGATGGAGTTGATGTTGATATAAATGGTGATGGAATTAATGATAATGGAATAGATAGTGATGGTGATGGGATTAATGATTTAGGAGATATTGATAAACATATCGCCTCTATTGATACCGATGGTGATGGGATTAGAGATGAGTATGACCC
>JALTGP010000316.1 GCA_027076905.1 Campylobacteraceae bacterium
TGAACTACTTATTGAATTAGATGTTGTTATACTATAGCCTTCCCAATACCAAGTGTATTGAGCAATATCTCCATCACTGTCACTACTTTTTGAGGCATCAAGAGTTATTTCACCACCCAAGATTATAGTTTGGTCTTCACCTGCATGAGCCGTTGGTTTAATATTCTCTTCTCTCCCTATTGTTATACTCATTTCCTCTATACCTACTGCTCCATCATCATCTGTAACAGTTAATGTAACTATATGTTCACCTATAGAAAAATCACTTTTAGTAAACCTTTCATCTGTACTTAAAATTTCATTACCCTCTTTCCACTCATAACTAACAATCTCTCCATCATTATCATAACTACTAAATGAATAAAATTTTATCTCGTCATTTGGTCTAACCGATATATCATAATATAAATAGAAACTCTGATTATTATTTATAGTATATAAGCTTATATCAGCAATCGGTGCTAGATTTTCTTCACTTGCAGTGACAGTAACTTTAATTGTATCAGTATCTATTTGACCATCATTATCTGTTACAGTTAATGTTAAGATATGTGTTCCTGCAAATAATCGTCGAGGAGTATATGATGAAATTTTAGCTCCTCTACTACTAACACCTCCCATATTAGGAAAATGCCAAGAGTAATAAACTATCTCTCCATCACTATCACTACTCTGTGAAGCATCTAAAGATATTGTGCCACCTAGAGTCATGGTAATATCATCTCCTGCATTGGCGATAGGTGCAAGATTACCCTCTTTGGCAACGGTGACAGTTACAATATCTTTATCTGTAGCTCCATCGTTATCTGTAACTGTTAAAGTGATTGTATGTTTTCCGACAGGAAAATCTTTTTTGCTAAAACTAGAGCTGTTACTTAAGAGTTTATTCTCATCTTTCCACTCATAAGCGACTATCTCACCATCACGGTCTTTACTTTTAGAGGCATCTAGTGTCACATTTTCTCCAAATTTTATAGATACATTTGTTCCTGCTTTGGCTAGAGGAGAAAGGTTCTCTTTATTACTAATGGTGATAACTATTGTATCTGTATCAGTTAATCCTTCATCATCAGTAACTTTTAATGTAACTCTATGTTCTCCTTCACCAAAGTCATTTTTTTCAAAAACTTGACTGTTACTTATTAGAGTTGTTCCCACTCTCCACTCATAACTTGAAATCATGCCATCACTGTCTGTACTATTTGAAGCATCAAGTTTAACGCTCTCTCCTACTTTAACAGTAATGTCATCTCCTGCTTTTGCAATAGGAGGAAAGTTTGGACTCTCTCCATCAATACCTGCACCAACGAGTTCAATAGAGTCTTTTCCTTTATCTGCATCATGTTCTATAGTTATTTTACCATTATATGATTTGTCCTCTGTAGGACTAAAGGTGACAGTTACAGCTTGACTTTTACCTGCCTCAACTGTTCCTGTTGTCCAATCTACAGTGTATCCACTTGGAACAGAAATGTCACTAATATTAAATGCTATTGAACCTTTATTTGATATATTAAATGTTTTCTTATAAGAGGCATCAATCGGTTTAGTATTGAAGACCAATGACTGTTTATCTATAGATATATAAGAGGAGTCCTCTTCACACTCATTTAGTGCATCTTCTGTTCTGTATACTATAAAAACAATTCGACTAAATACATCATAATCTATCCATAAAAAACCATTATTTCCCCAATCTTTCCCCCAAGAGTTGATTATTTTAAAGGCATTCTTACTGTCATCATATCCAACCACTACTATCGCATGAGCACCATAATATCTCTTTTCACTGTACTCCTTGTAAACAAACTCTCCATTATATTTTTTTGGATTTAAAAATCTATCAAAAATATAAATACCAATAACCAAAGGATTACCATGTGATAGGTAGTATTTCATATCTTTCATCTCTATAGACTCTATAGGCTTATGTATTCTAAGTCTTTGATAGTCTAATATCCTTGCACATTTGGCATTTTTTGTTGCTTTTGCTGATGGTTTTGCATCACAATTATTGTCGTTGTATGGCATATCTTTCCAAGAAGGAATACCTATGTCTCTAATTTTATCTAAATTATCAGAGATATATGAACCTCCATCACATGAATCTATCTTTACACTATTATATAAAAATGCTGGACTATAAGCACCTTCATAGTCATTTTCTTCTCCATAAACTGTATCTTTATCAAGATGTTCATGATAAGATTTCAGATAATATCCAACAGCCCATGAAGCACAAGAGCCTTGTCTTCCTTGACTTCGGACAGGTGGCATTTGGTCTGATAAATCATGTGATGATGGTAGTTCATTTGAAGAATAAGAGGAGACAGGAGGTAAAGCCACAGGAATATTTAAAAGCATCTCTTCTGTAGGGACTAATGCACCCAATCCTTTTTGAGATTTACCCTCACTATCCTTATCATCTATTAAATAGGATATTCTCTCTTTAGCACTCTCAATACTTCCTTTATCAGCAGTCACCGTTAATCCACTGCTAAAACTCGTAGAAGTCTCATAATCATCAGGTGCTTTTTCCATATTATTTGCCATATAGTTAGAAATTTCCACACGATTTTCAAATTGACTTTGAGCATCTCCAACATTTACAGGGTTGATGACAGCTTTGACAAAAGATGCTACCATTTCTCCTCGTGAAGTTCCATTATCTAAGAGACCTACCCAAAAAGTTATCCCTTTTGGGTCATCTAGGGGAGTTTTATTTAGAGTATTTAAGTAAATATGCTCTACAAAAGATTGATTTGAGGTAAGACTCTCACCAAAATACTCTTTTGCACTGCTTGTCGCTAACATACTGTCTGCTGTTTTAGCGATAGACATACCCCTATTTTGCCAATACTTGTTTCCCCCACCTTCTGAAGCACGATTGAAAATAGATACATACAACATTGATATCTCTGTCTGTGTCAATTTTATCTCTGCAAAAAGTGTATTACTTAATAACACAATAAAAAGTAACTGTTTAAAAATACTATTTATCATACTCTATCTCCTTTTATTAATTATTTAAAGTATACTCATTTTTTATAAAAAAGAACAGGAAAAAATTTATGTTAGTAAATGAATAAGAAGTAGGAATATCGGTGCTTTTAGGAAGGTTATCAATCAATATAAAATAACATTTATTTACCAAGATGTTACAAAAATAGACATAAAAATATCAAACCTCCAAAAATTCAAGCCCATCTTCCCTATAGGGGTAGGGAAGAAATCTCCCCTCCCTCCGAACCGTACGTGCGATTCTCTCGCATACGGTTCTCTAGTCGATAGTTTCCTCATCGGGATTGACACGCTACAACCCAAGCTTCATGACTCGTGAAAAGCTTAAGTTTTGCGAAATAGGTATTTCGATATTGTTTATGAGCATTGAGATTTTTACCAAAACACTTCTTTTTATGTAAGCACCAAGTTAACTACACCTAGAAGAAATAAATTGCTCTTAAATCGTCTCCTATAAGCAATTTAGGTGTACTTGACTTGGTGCTTACCTATTTTTGATGTAGTTTTTATTTTTAATCGAAGTATAACTTATTATTTATTTATGTTGTATTTTTTGCTTGATTTAGTGCCATTCATCACTGGGGTGTAAAGTTATTAAAATTTACAATTATTCATAATAATATATTATAATTTATGCTTTTATATTGTATAATATTATTAAGTTAACATTTAATACTGAAATCATGAATAATTTTAAAGAGTAAAAAAGGAGATGCAGAGGCTCAATATCTATTTGGAATTATGTATCATAAGGGTTACGGAGTAAAACAAGATTATAAAAAAGTTAAAAAGCTTTGGCAACAATCAGCTGAGCAAGGATTGGCACAGGCACAAAAAAATCTTAAAATTCTTTGTGAAAAACATTCTGAAATTTGTACTCAATAAGTAAATTTAAAACTTTTATTAGTTTATTTGTTTTAATATTTATCTAAAAAATAGTAAAACGAAAATAATTTTCGCTTAATGTCTTATAAGTTTAAAAAAGGAAATCTTATGTCATATAATAAAACTAAAAAACAAGTTAGCTCACTGTTGTTGCTCTTAACAATCTTATGCTTTAATGGATGTAACCACAAAAGTACAGAGGCATCTATTCGTTGTGGTAAAGCTAACAATAGTGATACAATTTGTGAAATCAATGTTACTTCCATTAGTGGAGAGGCTGACTATTTAACCTTTCCAGCTCCACCATCACTTCAAAAAAAAGATATTAGCTTATCTCTAGAACTCTATCATCAAGAGGGAGGAGGTGTAAACGTATGGATTAAAGATTCTAAACAATATATTAGTAAACTGATACACTATACCGACAGAGTAACTATGCCTGAAACAGTTGGTAATAAGATGATTGTCAAAACCACAAAAAAAGAGACTTGGAAACTATCTGGAGAGGCAAAAATAGAGGAAGAATTTGGAAAATCTATTTTCAAAATTTATATTGAACCACGTAGAGAACTTTTTTTTAAAAAAGCAAAAAATATAAGAATGATGCTTAGATATAAAACAAAAGATTGAGATGATGTGAGAACTAATTATATACAATAAGGATTTAAAATGTTTTTTATAAAGTTGTTATTCCAGTTGATTGGACCTATCTTATTTTTTTGTTTTTTTCTATTTATGGAGTTGCTAATAATTTATTTAGCTATTCAAGGTATCAATGAAGGAAGTATCTTTCATTTTTTATGGTTTACTACTCTTTCGTTAATATTTGTATTTGGTGTATGGACTTTATTTAAGGTTGTTGTAGATGAATATAAAACTATTAGAAGAAATCTTTTTCTTGATACTTATATTTTTCCTCAAAAACTCTCTAAAATCTTAAGTGAAAAATACCCCCATCTTAAAAAAAATGAAATAGAAGAAGTATTGGAAACCATGATATTTTTTTCTAGACCAGCCATAAAACAAGGTAATTTTTATATTTATATGCCATCTCATGTTGTCGATTTTGCATTTAAAACATTTTTTGATATGAATGAGTCCACTTTTTTTTCTAAAAAACTTTTATATACAGATAATAAGTATCGCAGAATTTTACCTAAAAATACTACTTCCTCTTCAAAAGAATTTATAACAGTTCTTTTAGCAGCTCAACATGAAGAGTCTATCAATTTTATAATCTCTAAGATGTGGTGTTACTGTTGTAAAAAAGAAGATATTGACCCATTTTTCCCACTCTCTTTTCCCTCTTTTTTTACACTAGATAAAAGGCTAAAGATACCATCTGGATTTATTTTTGAGTTGGATGAGACTCTGTTTAGAGAGACACTCCCTATTTCAGAAGCACCAACTCTTAACACTTTAGAAGATGAAATAAAAAATATAGAAAATATAGACTGTTTGGCTAAAAGAATACAATACTATTTGGGTTCTTATGATTACTGCCATAAATATCAAAAGGGAGATTTAGAAGATTTATTTAAACTTATAGATAAAAATCAATCATTAGCTCATGCTATTTATGGTCAATATAGTGATGTAACTCTATTTAAAATGACTGTTTTAAATAATTCAGCTCCTCCTGAAAACCCTGGTTGTTCTTCAGGAGCATCAATATGAAAAAACTAAACAATCTAAAAATCCGTCTAATAGATACACACATTATACTCTTGGGTATAGAAGAGCATTGGATTCGTCTTAGTCTACCTTGGATAGCACGAGATATTGCAGAGTTGTTAGGGCAATTAGAGAG
>JALTGP010000317.1 GCA_027076905.1 Campylobacteraceae bacterium
CGTTGTAGAAACCTTGGGGTGTCCATGCTATCCACTCACTGTTTTTGGCAACAAAAATATTTAAAGTAGGGTAAATTTTTAATTTTTCATTATTCATTTTTAATTGAGATAAGTCCCAAACCCTTATTGTCTGGTCATCACTTCCACTAACCAATCTATCCCCATCAAGTGCAATAGACCAAATCTCGCCTGTATGCCCTACCAAAGAGGCGACCTCTTTTCCTTGCTTGTTATAGATTTTTAACTTTCCATTTGAGCCACCACTAATAATAAAATCTCGATACCACCCATAGCAGTTGTGTCCAAGTCCATTGGTTGAGCCTCTAATAATGGTTGCTTCTGTTTTCCCATCTTTTAAGATTTTTAATCCACCATCACTATATCCATAATCTCCTGCTTTAAAATGTTGTAGAGACAAGGCATGCCTTGTCTCTACGGCTATTCGTTTGAAATTATTATCTGAATTTAGGTTTTTTATCTGCATATTTTTTAAATTAATTGATTTTTCAAATTTACTACAATTTTTTCCACTACAGTCATCAACATTCCCCCAAGCAACTCTATCCCCTTTTACTCCTACACTCCATACTCTCTGACCAACACCCTCTATTTTAGTTTTTACCTCTGTAAAATCTTTTCCAAATCTCCAGATATATATATCATTGTTATTTCCCCCACCACTTACAGCTAATATCTCTCCATTTTTCTCTATAAAGTTTACTCCCTGTGTTAAATTGCTATGCTTTTTAAAGCTACTATAGAGACTATAACTATTGGTGGTATAGATATTTACATTGTTTGGAGTTGATGCCCTTCCTGCTATAAGAAATCTACCATCTCTACTATAGGCTAATCCTGCTGGTTTGGTTTGGCTCTTGATGGTTTTAATAGGCTCTAAACTGTGGTTATAGATATCTATCTGATTTAAATTAAGTCCTGCTACAGCAATATGGTTATTTGATATGGCTATATATTTAAGCTTATGGTTTAATTTATGGGTTTTAATAGCTTTTTTATCACTTATACTATAGAGTGATACTCTATTATCATATCCAGCAGTAACAGCATAGTAGCGACCACTCTTTTTAAACATCCCTACACCATAAACCTGCTTTGAGTGCGTTCTAATAGTATCTATTAATCTAAAACTCTTCTCTACCTCCCATATTTTAGCAGTGTTATCAGCTGAACCACTTATAAGATATTTACCATCTTGGCTAAAGCTTAAATCATTGACTATATTGGTATGTGATTTAAGGAGTTTTATAAGTTTACCTGTTTGGTAATTATAGATTCGTATCCAATGTGCTTCTTCATCTTCTCTTTTTTTATGTCCAGTAAAACTACCCATAAATCCCCCAATAGCCAAATATCTATTGTCGCTACTTAGTGCTATGGCAAATATCTGTCCTTCAAGTCCACTTCCAATCTCTCCTAATATTTTTCTCTTCTCTTTTCCTGTTGTGCTATCCCAAACTCTAACGGTTTTATCATCACTTGCACTTATAATATCACCTGAATTTGTTACAATAATATCTCTTATAAGTGCTGTGTGTCCTTTGGTATCGAGTTGTAAGATGGCATTCGTAGAGCCTTGCTTTGAGGTGCTGTTGTGCTGTGGGGTTGGGTTGTTTGGGCTACATGCTGTTAGTAGTAGCAGTGTTAGGATTGGTAGTAGTAGGTTTTTCATTTTTTGCTCCCTTTGATTGAATGATGTGAACAATATTCTAGCATTAATTTGGTTAGTTTTTGGGGAATCTTGCAGATTTTAATTAAATGTTCTTTTTAATTTATTTTTGTGTTTTGCT
>JALTGP010000318.1 GCA_027076905.1 Campylobacteraceae bacterium
CAGTGCTAGTGCTAAAATCTTGGGAACTTGTGTAGCAGATACCTCTTTGTCATGAGCCATAATAGTTACAGTAGCATCAAACTTTTTAACCTCATTTGTAAACTTTGCAATAGGGCGTAGGTGAAAACCATTTGATGAGGTAATGGTTAGGGTTGTTTGGATTTTGGATTGTCTGTTTAGTAGTTTTTTTATAAAATTCATATATCTTAAGCCTAATAATTTATTAAGCATGATTTTATCATATAAGGTTTAAAGCCTATCAATCTACAATTTTAATACACCTCATTTAAATAACCGTCAAACTATTGTTCCCTGTAAATTTGTATATAAATTTTATTTTCATTTTGGATATACTTCTTGGCATCCCCATCCTCAAAAATAATTCTTTAAGGAATGCAAATTAAATAAGTGCCGATTTTCATAGGTAAATAAACGAATAGATTTAGCTATAGTTTGACGCAGGACTACTCCCCGTAATTCAAGGAAAATTAGAGTTAAAGATATTTGTTTAGTTGCCTTTGAAATTTGGTAGTTATTTAATTTATATTCCTTATTGAAGAAGATATGCTAAAACTTTTGAACTACTGTAATGAGTCTGATGAGAAATATTTATATTAAAAGTGCTTTGGCTCATTTGTGGTTTGTTGCTATTCACCCTTATGATGATGGAAATGGACGAATTGCACGAGCCATTACCGATTATCTGCTCTCTTATATCTCAAAAGGCTCTTTTAAACTCTACTCTATCTCAACAGCCATTAATGCTGATAGAAAAGGTTACTATGGTGTATTGGACAGATAGAAGGAAGCTCTGGGCGTAATGTTCGGTATGAGATAGTGGTTTGAGAAGGTTTTTGGAGTAGATGATTTTAATCTACTCTTTTTTAAAAAAACTACGAAATAGTAATTTAAATGAAGGAATTATTATTTTGTTTCTATGGATAGAGTAAATCTTCATAAGTTCAAGATTTTGTTTTGTTAATTTCATAAATTCTAAAAAACTATTAAGAGAATCATCATCATCCAAATCATAAGCAGATATTCCGATAAATATAGGTTCAACATCTAAATTATCTCTTTTATTTATCTCCAAAAATAGATTTTCTATACCTACTGTAATTTTTTCTCTTAACTTTTTATCTCTATTGATTTTATATATGAATCTATCAAAATCATCTTGCTTATCCTCTTCTATCTCGATGACTCCACATAGTGTATAAAACATATTGGTGTTATCTTTTGATGCTTGACTTTTTTTCTTTCTATCTATTTTCTTAAATTTATGAGTAGGAATAATATTGAATCGGTTAAACCTATCTTTGATACTCTCTAATTGTTCAAAAAACTTATCTTCATTCTCTTCTAAAAATGGAATCATAGGGATAAAAGAGGATACCAAAGAGACATTGTCTATATACTCTTTGTCAAAAAAAGTAAAAAGTCCTTTCGTAAAATTTTCTGAAGTATTCATCAAGCTTTTCTCAATTTTATTATAATGAGAATCCTCAAAAGAGTATATGGAAATGTTAATATTAATAGGTATATAGATTACTTCTGAACTCTTTTTAGGTTCTATTGAATTTTTTTTGAGAAACCTTCTTAACATTTTTTTGATTAAACTATTAGTCTCATGAATAGGTGTTATTCCATCGGTCATGTAACTATCTTTATATGGAATAAGGGTTGTTCTTACTATAGGATACTCCATATTTTTATCTTTTATAACAGTGAAAAGTTTATCAAAAGGTTCATTGAATGGTCGTACGGAATAGAGTTTAAAATTTTTATCTGCTAAAACAGCACTGTTTGCAGTATAGGATATTAGATAAAAATCATCATAAATCCCCTTTTCTATCGCTTTTAGAAATTTTTTATAAGATTTTAGAGTCCCTTTAAATTTACTATATTTAGCAATAATATCATGACGATTTTCATAAAAAAAACTTCTCTCACTGTTTATAAACATTGGTATATTCTCAATATAATGCTCTTTAATTTCTTGCCTATTGAGATATGAATATGACATAATTTCTATATAAAAACTATTAAAGTCATCTATCTCTTTTTTTGTTAAAAGTTTATTCATTTTTTTTCCTATTTTTTTTCTATTACAATACTTCGGCATCCTTCATAAGGAATACAAATTAAATAACTACCAAATTTCAAAGGCAACTAAACAAATATCTTTAACTCTAGTTTTCCTTGAATTACGGGGAGTAGTCCTGTGTAAAACTATAGCTAAATCTATTCGTTTATTTACCTATGAAAATTGGCACTTATTTAATTTGCATTCCCAAGTAGTTTACACTTTTTTAGGAATCGGAGACTTTAGTCCCGAAAAAACAGTGAGCGAGGCTAAAGCCATCGGTTCCAAAGGGTAAACTACTTTTCATGAGATATGAAGGATGCCATTTTAGCCCTTAAATTATACTACTCAAAAACACCAACTCCACCTAATATCTTCATAAAAGTTCTATTTCGATTCTCTGCATCATCTGCTAAAGCTTTATAGTCAACAAAATTAATAATAGCATTAACAGTATTAAATGGTTTATAGTAGATAGGATATTGACTTTTAGTTAAAACTCTATTATAGTCTTTATCGGAGAGGCTTTTGTTCCTGTTTTAGTTGGGTAGGTGAGTGGTTACGTATTGTTAAAGTTTTATATTCGTGTAGGGGCTTTTACTATGGGAATTAAGATGTAAACTTTACGGAGATATTGAGAAAATAATTGGATATAATAGCAATAATATTCACAAGGATTATATTTCATGATTTTAATGATAGACAACTATGATAGTTTTACCTATAATGTGGTGCAGTACTGTTTAGAGCTTGGAGCTGATTTGAAAGTGATTCGTAATGATGAACTAACAGTAGAGGAAATAAAAGAACTTAACCCTGAGAAGATTATTATCTCTCCTGGCCCTGCTACTCCCAATGAGGCAGGGGTGACGCTTGATGTCATTAAAGAGTTTGCAGAGACTACACCTATTTTTGGTATCTGTTTGGGGCATCAGAGTATCGCACAAGCTTTTGGTGGGGAGGTGATTCGTGCTAAAAATATGATGCATGGAAAGACTTCACAGATAAATGTGACCAAAAGTACCGTGATATTCAACCAACTACCTAATGAGTTTAGAGCAACACGTTACCACTCTTTGACCGTCAACCAACAAAACCTGCCTTCGCATATTTTGCCAACCTCTTATAGTAAAGATGATGGTGAGATTATGTCACTAGAGATAGAAGGTAAAGATATTTATGGTGTTCAGTTTCATCCCGAGTCAATTATGAGTGAGCATGGGCATGAGATATTGGATAATTTTTTGAAACTTTAGAGTAATCCCATGAGTCGTATCACCTTTATTATTTTTATCTCTCTCTATACAACGGCTCTATATTATTTGGCGACAACACTGCCTATTGGTCCCAATGAGGCGATGTTATACTATACTGATAATGGAATATTAGGGATCCTGATACATCTTTTTTCCAATAGCTCTTTAAAGTTTTTGGATTTTCGTTTGCCCTTTTTACTTTTTAGTTCATTAAATATCTATCTATTTTATAAAATAAGTTATATCTATTTTAAAAAGAAAGAGAAAAGTTATTTAGCTACCACGATTTTTGCACTGTTACCTGGTATTATTACAGCATCAGTGATAGTTAATATCGCTGTAGTTGTCATTACATTGGTCCTTAGTTTTATTATTTTACATGAGAAGAAGAAGTTGCTCTGGCAAGGGGTTGTCATGCTTCTGCTTCTACTTATTCATAAAACCTCTTTTATCTTTTTTATCTCTGTGGCTATTTTCTCTTACATGAAACATCAAAAAAAACTTTTCTCTCTCTCTATACTCTTTTTATTGCTCTCTCTATTTTCGCTTTTCTACTTTAACGGTTTGGGGATTGGTGGTAAGCCCGAGGGAAGATTTTTAGAACTTTTTGGACTCTATATTGCACTTTTTTCCCCTTTGGTATTTATCTATTTTTTCTATGCACTCTATCGTATATGGTTGCGAGAGACCAAAGATATCTTATGGTATATCTCATTTACAGCATTCATTTTTTCTATTATCCTCTCATTGCGTCAGCAAGTTATTATGACGGATTTTTCCCCCTATGTGATTGTCTCGGTAGTGCTGATGGTATTGACCTATCAAAAGACGATAGATGTTCGACTTCCACAATTTCAAGTTGCTTATAGATTTGGGTATAGGATTGTTCTTTTTTCTCTGCTTCTTTTTTCACTGGTAATTATTTTTCATAAATCACTTTTTTATCTGATTGATATCAAGAGTAAACATTTTGCATATCCATTTTATGAACCATATTGGCAGGTCAAAGAGTTACATGAGATAGAGAAAGAGTGTTACACGGTGACTCACAAAAAGGTACAATATCAATTAAAATATTATGGAATCGACTCTTGCAAAGAGTTAAATGTTCCTAAAATACACATATAAAAAAAGTTAGAAACGAGTATAAGTAACAACGGTAGACATTAAATCCTCCTAATGGTAGAATTATCAAACACAATTTAAACAAGGAGAACTCGATGGCTCAAAAAGCGATTAGAGAATACGACGCAAAGTCGATTTTAGCTCGACATTGGGATAAGTACTTTCCAGATTTTACTTATTCTTATGAAACAGTATTGGTTCAAAATGGAGCAGAATTAAAAGAGATTGCAAAAGAAAATTCATGGCTAAATGAAAAAACTTTGGTAGCAAAACCTGATATGCTTTTTGGAAAAAGAGGTAAAAATGGATTGGTTCTCTTTAAAGATGAAAAGCCAGGAGATGTAACTCTTGAAAAAGCTACTTCATGGATTGATGAAAAAGGTGGAGAGAAACAAGAAGTTTTCTTCTCATTTGATGGTGATGAGCCTACAGGTGAGCCAAGTGTAGATATGCTAACGCACTTCCTTGTTGAGCCATTTATGCCTCATACACAAGAAGAAGAGTACTATGTATCTGCTACTTGTGTGGGTGATAACGATGTTATCTATATGTCTGCTGAAGGTGGAATGGAAGTTGAAGAGGGTTGGGACGAAAAAGTAACTGAAGTTTCATTCCCTATTACTGCTACAGAAGAAGAGATTGCTGAAGCGATTAGAGCCAATGTTCCTGCTGATGTGGCAGAGGCAGACAAAGCAAACTTTGCAGAGTTCTGTATCGGTTTCTTTAAAGCGTACCGTGAGTTAAACTTTGCTTACTTAGAAATTAATCCATTTGTACTTCAAGGTAACAAAGTTGAGCTTCTTGATATGGTTGCAAAACTAGATGATACAGCTGGATTTATGATGGTTAACGAGTGGGGAGATGTTCCTTACCCAACTTCATTTGGTATGGAAGCTAAATCTGCCGAAGAGGAAGCAGTAGAACTTGCAGATAGCAAAACTGGTGCATCTCTTAAATTGACACTTCTTAAGCCAGAAGCTAGAATATGGACAATGGTTGCAGGTGGTGGTGCTTCGGTTGTTTACGCTGATACTATTGCAGATATGGCAGGAATTGAAGATTTAGCAAATTATGGTGAATATTCAGGTGGACCAACTACTGGTGAGACTAAATTTTACGCTGAGACACTTTTTGACCTAATGACTCGTGAGCCAGATGCACAAGGTAGAGGAAAAGTTCTTATTATTGGTGGAGC